>JAAFIU010000079.1 GCA_013298805.1 Cytophagales bacterium
CCAGATATACACCAATGGCAATTGTCACGAGCATCTGCATTCCTGCTCCTGCATAACGTGCATATTTATTGGGGGAGTTTTTTTCTTCCATCTTACAAAAATAAACCTTTGTAAGCACATTAGAAATATTAGATGAGATAGTTTTTGGAAGAATTCGCTAAATGAATAATTAGTCTTGAAATACTGATAAAATTGGGATGTTTAATTAATTTTCAGTCGATTATAAACTTGAAAGTGAATTCTTATTCCTTTGGCATGGAAACTGATACTATTTTTGTGTAAAATTGCGTTTTAAAACTACGGTCAATCTTCCGTTATTCCTTATATACCATTGTGCAGTCTGTCACCTTGTGTATCTTTTCAAGAAATGAACAAAAAATACTTTCTATACATAACCTCTATCTGCGGAATTCTTTGGGGATGTTCGCAACATAGCAGTTCGCCTCTGAGCGTTGGTTTTCATAATATCAACGCCAAGTACAATGCTCTTTTTCAGGCTAATATCAAAATGCAGGAGGCGGACAAAATACTATTTGAAGCTCACAAAGACAATTATTCTCAACAATTACCCCTCTTAATTCCGATTGATTCTAACTCGGCAGGGGCAGTTTCAGAACAATTGACTTCTATCATCAAAAAAGCATCTTTGGTGGCAGAACGCCATCAAAATTCAAAGTGGTTGGATGATGCCTACGTTCTCATCGGAAAAGCTCGTTTGTTTAAAGCAGATTATAAAAATGCCATTGAAACTTTCAAATACGTAAATACCAATGCCACCAGCGACAAAGCCCGTGATGCTGCACTGATAGGATTGATGCGAGCCTATACCGAACAAGGTGAATACCAAACGGCATTGAGAGTAGCAGAATTACTGAGAGAAGAACCCTTGGATAAAGAAAATACTCGTGATTTTTATTTGACAAAAGCCTATTTGCACCAATTAAAAGAAGAGTACGAAACTTCGGTGGCAATCATTGAGGAAGTATTGCCATACATGAAAAAAAATCAGCAAAAAGCACGTGTTTTGTACGCAGCAGGACAAATGTATGAAACTTTAGATAATAAAGAAGCGGCTTCTGAAATGTACTTGGCGGTCAATAAAAGTCGCCCATCTTATGATTTAGGATTTTATGCCAAACTCAATAATGCTTTGGTTTTAGGGCAAACGGCTGGCTTTGAAAAACTTTTGAAGGATTCTAAAAATAAGGATTTGCAGGATAAAATCTACGAAGCCATGTCGATGGTAGAAATGCGAAAGGGTAATTCAAAAGATGGTATAAAATTTCTTCAAGCATCGGCACGCAATAGCCAAAATTTGCAACAACTCCCCTATACATTCTTGAAATTAGCTGATTTATTTTATACCAAAATTGGTAATTATGAATTAGCCGCCGCATATTACGATAGCACTGCATCATTGTTGCCTCCACAAGACCCTGCCTACAAACGAGTTATCGAAAAACAACGCTCTTTGAGTGATTTTGTAAAACAACATACCATTATCAAGACGGAAGATTCTTTGCAGAAATTAGCAAAAATGAATCCTACTCAATTAGAAAAGGTTTTAGAAAAAGTGGTTTTGGATAAAAAAGCAAAAGAAGAAGCCGACTTACGCAAAGCTCAAGAAGTGGTAAACAAAGGCTTACAACAACAAGGTAAAACCAATACGGATGCTTTTGCTGACCCCAATAAACCTTCGTGGTATTTTACCAATCCGATAGCTCAACAACAAGGTAAAACCTCGTTTATTTCCGTTTGGGGAACAAGAGTTTTAGAAGACAACTGGCGAAGAAAAAGTAAAGATAATATGATGTCATTTGATACTCCTAATTCAATTATTCAGCCATCAGGCAACAATACGTCATCATTAAAAAGTCTGAACAGTGACCAACAAAATTCAGGAATCAAAGCTGATGTAGCAGAGTTGAAAGCTAAAATTCCATTTTCGGCAGAAGCCTTAATGGCATCCCAAAAACGGAAAGAAGAAGCCTCATTTGAGTTAGGAAAAGTCTATAAATTCAAGCTAAATGAACCTCGAAATGCCGTAATTTCTTTTGAGCATTTTTTGACAAATTTCCCTAAATCATCCCACGAACCAGAAGCATTGTATTTGCTTTGTTTGTTGAATGAAGACAATCCAACAGGAAAAGAGACTTATCGAAAAAGATTGATGAAAGACTACGATGATTCCTATTTTGCCCGACTATTGAACCGCAATACCAACGAAACCCTAAGCACAGGCAAAGAATCAGAAGCCCAAAAACTTTATGCTGAGGCTTACGACTATTACACACAAAGCAACTTTACGGATGCACAAACATTTGTAGAAACAGGTTTGAAGGAATATCCCAACAGTCAAATTGAAGATAAATTTATGTTCTTAAAAACCATGCTTTTAGCCAAAACTCAGCCCATTGAAGTTTATCATAAAGCATTAAAAAACTTTATTACCGATTATCCTAAAAGTCAACTGCTCACAATGGCAAAAGAAAGATTAGAAGTCATTGAGAAAAAATAAGGTAAATTATAAGTTCATAAGTTCAGGGCTTAGGCATTAGTCAATAGGTTATATTTCTATCGACTAAGGTCTAAGCCCTAATTGAATAGGTTGTGTTATACCCAATAAATTCTTTAAAAAGCCAAATTCAAGCAGACTTACTTTTAAAGAAAACTGTAAGTTTTCAAATATCTATGTTTCCTATCTTACCTATATGGTCTATTTACATTAGCATTGAGGTAGGATAGGAAACATTTGATTCAAACGTTCCGTTTGAGCAAATCATTTTGAATCAGTATCAAAAAACTGCGATGGTTACAATTTAACTAACCAATTCACCTAATACCTATGTTGTGGATGAATATCAAAATTGTCATTTAATATTTCTAAATTTGTATAATCCAGCTATTTCATTCATTTTGCATAAAATAGCGTAGCCTAATTCTAAATTATCCTTACAATTTATATAGTATGATTCAACTACAAAAAGGTAAATATCAGTCAAATATCGCTAAAATTTGGCAATGGTCAGGCTTCGGTCTGGCGGCATTTTTATTGTATATTTTAGCTGTTCAGTTCAATTTCCTTTGGCTGTTTGGTGGTATGCCCAGTTTACAAGAATTAGAAAATCCTAAAAGTCAAGTTGCCTCAGTTCTGTATTCCGAAGACGGTGTAGAATTGGGCAAATATTTTCGTGAAAACCGTTCTCCAGTTGAGTACGAAGAACTTTCTCCCAATTTAATCAAAGCCCTTATTGCTACTGAGGACGCTCGTTTTACCCAACACTCAGGGATAGATTTACGCTCAATATTTCGGGTGATTACCCATCTTGGTAGTGCTGGAGGTGGTAGTACATTGTCACAACAATTAGCCAAAAACCTTTTTGACACTCGCCAAAATACCGAAGATGATACCGAAGAAGGACCAAGTTATAAGGGACTTTTAGCCAAAATCCCTTTGGTCAGAACACTCATTGCCAAAACCAAAGAATGGATTTTAGCGGTGCGTTTAGAAAGCCGTTATACCAAACAGGAAATCTTGAAAATGTACCTCAACGAAGTATCTTTTGGCAATAATGCTTATGGAATTAGGGTAGCTTGTAAAACCTATTTCGGGAAAGATGTAAACAATGTCACCGAAAAAGAAGCAGCAACTTTAATCGGAATGCTGCAAAACCCCTCTCTTTATGACCCACGCCGTCATCCAGAGCGTTGTTTGGTTCGCAGAAATATTGTACTTGGGCAAATGGCTCGCTACGGATATATCAGTCAAGAGGAATCTATCGACTTTCAAAGCCGAACACTCGGACTTAATTTTAGGGTAGAAAATCAAAATACTGGCGATGCCCCGTATTTCCGTGAAGCCATCAAAAAACAACTACAAAATGCCATAGCAGAAATCAATTCTACTCGGGATGAAAACGATAAATTAAACCTATATACCAGCGGTCTAAAAATTTATACAACGATAGATTCGAGAATGCAGCAATACGCTCAGGAGTCGTTGGAAGACCACATGAGAGACCAACAGCAGAAATTTTATGCTCATTGGAAAGGGCAAAACCCTTGGGTGGACGAAAATATGCACGAAATCAAAGGCTTCTTGAAAGATGCCATGAAACGTACACAACGTTATCGGTCATTGATGGAAGCATACAATGGTGACGAAGTGGCCGTTTGGAAAATCTTGAAAACACCCGTAAAAATGACCGTTTTTTCGTGGGATGGAGACCGAGATACCACCCTTTCGCCTTTGGATTCAATGAATTATTACAAGCGAATATTGAATTGTGGTTTTATGGCGATGAATCCTAACGACGGTCATGTGAAAGCATGGGTGGGTGGTATTAACTTTAAATTTTTCAAGTTCGACCACGTCCGTCAATCAAAACGCCAACCAGGTTCAACATTCAAGCCCTTTGTTTATGCCGCTGCCTTAGAAAACGGAGCAGCCACCTTATGCGACAATGTTGTTGATAGACCTGTAACCTTCAGAGCAGAAGACGGTTTAGTTGGAAAATCTTGGACTCCACAAAATTCAGGAGGGCGTTATAGTTATGCCAGCATGAGCTTACGCCATGCGATGGGACTTTCGATAAATTCGGTAGCAGCAGGATTAATGAAAATTTTAGGACCTGAAAAAGTAGCAGAATTTGCCCACCGTGTAGGTATTCAAAGTACCCTCAACGAAACCCCCGCTTTATGTTTGGGAGCAAGCGAAGTATCTGTCTATGAGCAAGTTGCTGCCTACTGTACCTTTATGAACGAAGGCGAAAGAATTGACCCCATTTTGATTTTGAGAATTGAAGACAAAAACGGGAATGAATTAAAACGTTTTGAAACCACTACCAAAAAAGTAATCAGTTCGGAAACCGCCTACCAAATGACTCACATGCTGAAAGGAGCAATTCAAGAACGTGGAGGAACTGCTGAGGGGCTAAACAAATATGACTGTACCAAAGACAACGATATGGGAGCCAAAACAGGAACAACCTCTAATTACTCAGACGGTTGGTTTATGGGCGTAACGCAAAGTTTAGTTGCAGGAGTTTGGGTTGGTGGCGACGACCGTAGTATTCACTACCGTAATATCTCACTTGGGCAAGGAGCAAAAATGGCAATGCCAGCTTTTGCTAAATTTATGGATAAAGTATATGCCGATAAATCATTAGCCATTGCAGGTTTCAAGAAAGAACCTTTCCGTAAACCCGAAGGAGTAGATTTGGGATGTACTTCTACCTCTTCTTACACCATCATTGACTCAACGGGGGTTCAACCACCAACCGCCAAGCCAAAAGAGGATGAGGAGGGTTTTCTGAAATAAGAAGATGAAAAAGCCATTGCAAATAGAACCTAACTCTCAAACTCCTAAATATCAGCAAATTACGGATGAGATAATTGAGCGAATCAAACAAGGTATTTTGAAAAGAGGCGACCAATTGCCCACTATCAACGAAATTACGAGTTCATTGGGTGTTGCTCGGATGACGGTTATTCGTGCTTATGAAGAGTTGCGTGAGCGGGGCATTGTAGCTCCACAACACGGCAAAGGCTATTATGTTATTTCGACGGATGTTCAAGCAAAAATGCACGTTTTTGTCTTGTTCGATGCCATGAACTCATACAAAGAAGCTCTTTTTCTCTCCCTTCGTGAAGCCCTCGGCGAGCAGGTTTCTATTGATTTATACTTCCATTATCACGAATTGAATGTATTTGAAAATGTGATTGTCAATAACCTTGGTAATTATCATTTTTACATCATCATGCCTCACTTTAATGAAGATGTTTCTGAAATTGTGAAGCAAATCCCGAAGGATAAATTATTGATTTTGGATATTGACATTGAGCAATTAGATGAAACTTATCCAACGCTTTATCAGGATTTTGAGCAGAATTTTTATCAAGGACTTACCGATGCTTTACCCAAAATTCAAAAATATAAAAGCCTGACTTTATTTCTGAGTAAAAACCAGTTTCAGTACACGCCAAAAGGCATTTTAAAGGGTTTTCTGAAATTTTGCGAAGCCAATAATATCAAAAATGAGGTAGTTGATAATTTAGTTTTTGAGTCTTTGGAGGAAGGAAATGCTTATATTTTATTTTTAGAAAATGACCTTGTACGTTTTGTAAATTATGCCAATCGTAAAGGACTAAAATTAGGAAAAGACATCGGACTTTTATCTTACGACGATACGCCAATCAAAGAAATTTTAGCGGAAGATGGCATCACTACCATTTCAAATGACTTTGTGGAAATGGGCAAATTAGCGGGAAGAATGGTTCACAATCGGCAGAAAGGAAAAATCAGAAGTGAAAGTAGATTGATTGTGAGAGGGTCTTTGTGAGTTAGCAGTTAGCAGTTAGCAGTTAGCAGTTAGCAGTTAGCAGTTAGCAGTTAGCAGTTAGCAGTTAGCAGTTAGCAGTAAAAAAGCCAATTTGGGAATTATTAGTTCCTAAACTGGCTTTTTTTGATACTTTATATTTGTAAACTGATAACTGTTTACTGATAACTACTAACTGTACACTGATTAAATATACTGATTAACAATATTCTCGAATAACTCTTGTTTTCCGCTTGTTTGAGCAGGTTCGCCAGCTTCAAATGCATAATTTCTCAAGTCTTCCAAAGTTAAAGTTCCTGACTCATAATCAGCTCCTTTTCCTGCATCAAACGACGCATAACGGTCTTTACGAAGTTTCTTGTACGGAGATTTTGTCAAAATATCATCAGCAATTACTAATGCTCTTGCAAACGTATCCATACCACCGATATGAGCCAAGAAAATATCATCTAAATCAGTTGAGTTTCTACGAGTTTTTGCATCAAAGTTGATACCTCCTTGCGTAATTCCTCCCGCTTCCAAAATAATCAACATTGACTCGGTAATTTCATTCAAATTCGTCGGGAATTGGTCAGTATCCCAGCCATTTTGATAATCTCCACGGTTAGCATCAATACTTCCCAAGAAACCTGTATCAGCCGCAATTTGCAATTCATGTTGGAAAGTATGACCCGCCAAAGTAGCGTGGTTTACTTCGATATTCAACATAAAATCGTTTTCTAAACCGTGTTCTTTCAAGAAACCAATTACTGTTTCAGAATCGTAATCGTACTGGTGTTTTGTTGGCTCACATGGTTTTGGTTCGATGAAGAATTTACCTGTAAATCCATTTTTACGAGCATAATCACGTGAGATTGTTAAGAATTTCGCTAAATGAGCTTTTTCACGCTTCATATCTGTATTCAACAAAGTCATGTACCCTTCACGACCTCCCCAGAATACGTAGTTTTCACCACCCAAAGCAATTGTTGCATCAATCGCATTTTTCACTTGCGTACCTGCATGAGCTAATACGTTGAAATCTGGGTTGGTAGAAGCACCATTCATGTATCTCGGATTAGAGAAAACGTTGGCAGTTCCCCACAATAATTTCACGCCACTCACTGCTTGCTTTTGTTTGGCATAGTCAACAATTGCCGCCAAATTACTTTCGTATTCCGAAAGAGAATTTCCTTCGTCAACCAAGTCAATATCATGGAAACAGTAATATGGCGTACCCAATTTTGTCATGAATTCAAAAGCAGCATCCATTTTATCCTTCGCACGACCAACAGCATCATTTTTCAAATCCCAAGGAAATTGTTTTGTTCCTGGGCCAAACGGGTCAGCACCTGTTCCGCAGAAAGTATGCCAATAAGCCGTGGCAAAACGCATTTGCTCTTTCATGGTTTTGCCGCCCACGATACGGTTTTCGTCGTACCATTTAAACGCCAAAGGATTGTCAGACTCTCTACCCTCAAACTGAATTTTGCTAATACCCGCAAAATATTCTTTGTCTCCTAATGTGATGTTTGCCATTATTTTGAAATGTTGATTGTTTATATTTTGAATGTTTTAACCAAGTGTTCTATACTGTTCTATAAATTTAAAACAAAAGTATAATTTGTTCTAAGAAAATCAAAATAAATTCATGGAATTTTATTGATTTTATTCAATTTGTGTAAAAATTGCGAATATTGTAGTTTTGACGTAGTTGAGCCAATTACTACGGTAGTAGAAAAGGAATTATTGATTTATTACACTGTTTAATAAGTTATTAGGGAAGTCTAATTTTCTGAAAGAACTTCTCGAAAGTAGAAGGAACTTTCGAGAAGTATAAAACCCCGACTTCACTTCCCGAAAGTTATTTTTACTTTCGGGAAGTTCCCTTAAAAACTTATTAAACACTGTATTTATATTTATCAAATAAGGTTTTCTTTCTGGATGTTCAACCAACGAGCGAGACGCTCTTTGCGATTATACATCGTAGGAACGCTTCGCTAAACCTACAACCAGTAGCAGCCTTGATAGTTGAAAGATTATCAAGGCTTTTTTTGTGAAAACTTAATTTTAAAACGAGACACAATCCACAATTCAGCTTTTACATACCTATCTCTCTTTCGCCTCTATTTAATTCCATTTTTTCAATAAAATACAAAATATGGTAGTCCTCCAAATGTAATGCTGTCATAATGTTCCATTGATAATTAAAGGCAATTTTTAGCATTACATTTATAGGACTACCCAAAATATTATATCAGCAATATAAATAAAAACAATTAACCTGCTACATTTGTGGGAAATAATTAAGTTTTGACTGATTAAAATAATAAAATACAATGCAAGAAGGAGTAGTTAAGTCTTTTAATGCGGCCAGAGGATTTGGTTTCATTACTCCCACCAATGGTGGAGCAGATGTTATTTTTCATGTAAAAGAAGTAAAAGAATTACAAAACGAAATACATGAAGGTGACCAAGTGTATTTTGAAGTACAAAATGGCAAAAAAGGGCTTAATGCTGTCAATGTTAGACATCTCTAATTTGATAAAATCAATTATTTCACTAAATATTTAAGTAGTCATTCAAATTTAAACGACGTTTTGAATTCTATGAAATATTTGATTTCGTTAAAGTCAATTTTGAATTTTGAACCTACTTGATTCAAGATTTCTTCTACTGCATTGGTTAGTATTTCAAAAGATTCATAATGATGAGGTTTTAACCATTCGTACTTAGCTTTTAACCACAATCTTTCAATAATATTTCGCAGTTGTTGGTATTTCCTCATTTGTCCCGCCGTCGTTGCGTGTTTTCCACCAACGACTTGTGCGACAGCAATCGAGCAAACAATTCAACTCTTTTGCCGTTGTCAGTGTCTCCACAGACGACTCCATTTTATTGTCTGTGGAGACACTGACAACGGAAGGAGAGTTCAAGCAAGGACGCTTGAACCAGTAGGGTTTTCACCTGCTTTTTTGTTTTTAGGGCTTCAGAGGGTTTCGTTTCCTTGGCTGGTATGCCCACGCTCACCAAAACTTTCAATCAGGCATGAACTGGTTTTGCGTTTTTAACGCCACAAAGAAATTGCGACACTTCGCCAGACCATTTCCCAAACAAAAAGAGACAAGGCTGTGCCTTGTCTCTACCTAAAAATTTAAAAATACTTTCTTACAAATTTCTCTTTTTCCCTTTACTATCAATCACTTCCACCGATTTTACATCAGGAGAAAGTAACAAGTTTCTTGATGATTGAGATAAAAATGACGTTCCATAGCCAACTTCTACTCTCCTACTTTTGCCATTACTCAATTTCTCAATCGCTACTGCATCACCCGACTGCAAAGGTTTTGAAATATAGTTTTTTGTGCCTTTAAAGGTTTTCAATTCGGCTAAGTTTTGCGTTGCCATCATCAAAGGTTGTCCTTTGGCATTGGTAACTCTTACCAAACCTTTAGCATCGCCACCCACACAAAAAGCAGTTTCTGACAAGTTCAAAGGTTTGAATTTCCCTTTGCCGTTACCTTTCAATAATAAACCATTGAAGGCATCAAAACGACCTACCGAAACTTCCGTTCCATAGTCATTACCAACCATCAGAATATCTAAGTTTCCGTCAGCGTCAAAGTCTTCTACCAACATTCCGTTTATGGGTGCTGTTTGGGTTTGTATAGGCAAAGCCGACACTTTAAACTCGCCTTTTCCAAGGTTTTCGATGTAACTGGTTTTTAGGTGATTTGCCTTTAAAATGAGTGCCTCCTTTAGGTCTTCTTCCGATAAAACATCTTTAATTCCTGCATTGGCAAATTTCGAGAAGTTATCAAATTTCTTACGAATGGTGTTCATTTGTTTGGCTAAATCATCTCGTCCGTGAAAAGTAACTTCAATTCTTTTGCCCTCTTTGTCTTTATAAAATACCGATGGAATGGCATCGTAATTTCCATCATTATTAAAATCTTTTCCATAAATACCCACAGGAAATTCATCAGAAGCCTTGTTTAGTGTATTCAAACCCAAGTTCCCTGCGATATAATCCATATCTCCGTCATTGTCAAAGTCTCCTGATGTTAGACTTGTCCACAAACCCACTTCTTTGTTTAATGATGCGGTAGCAGGTGTTATATTGGCAAATTTCCCGTTGGTATTTTTCAAAATAGTGATTGGCATCCATTCGCCCGCAAGCATCAAATCTATCCAACCATCATTATCAAAATCCGTCCAGAGAGCATCACAAACTAAACCTATATTATTCAAATTTGGAGCAACTTGAGCCGTAACATTCGTGAATTTAGTGGGCTGTCCAGCTTTCGAATCATTTCGTAAAATATAGCTTGAAACAGGTTTTGGATAAGCATTCACTTCCATACGTCCGCCCACAAAAAGGTCGAGGTCGCCATCGTGGTCGTAGTCGCTTGCTTTCACGCATGAACCACTTTTTAAGAATTTTGGTAAGGCATTTTTATTTTGAGCAAAATGTCCTTTGCCGTCATTTTCGTAAAATCTATCTTGATAGTCGGGCGAATCTTTGGGCAATTCATTGCTTCCACTCACAATGTACAAATCAAGGTCGTTATCGTGGTCGGCATCAAATAAAAGTACCCCCATATCCTCCGCTAACTTTGTTTCATCGGTTTCATTCAGAATTAAATCAGATTTCAGGAATTTTCCGTTGGCATTTTGTACTAAAAATACGCCTTTCTTTTTCATTGAACCACCAATAAATACATCTTCCAAACCATCCCCATTCACATCTCCAACGGCAATAGCAGGGCCAAACTGAGAAAGTTTATGTGGTAATAATTTTTGAATATTAAAATCAATGGCATCCAATTCTGTATGAACATAATTAATGGCTAATGAGTCTGTTATATCCTTAAACAAAGTAAAAGCAGGCTTTCCTTCAGCATTTTTGGGACTATCAATGGCTAAATTTTCATCAACTACTAATACTTGATTTGCCGCAACATTTTTAAGTATTTGCTGTTTGCCACTTTGCCAAATTATCTTTACTTCGTCCACTTTCTTGGTTTTTCCTAAGCCAAAATGAGCTACATTTTCAATGGTTGATAAATAACCACGATACGGCGTGTTTTCATAGACTTGTTTTTGTCCGTTGTCATAAGCAATTTCTACCCAAGCACCAATTCCGTTGATATTGTTGGCCAAACCGTTAAATTTCACTCTCAAATAATTACTTTCTTCGGGTTTCAATTGGATTGAGTTATTCCGATAAACCGAGGCCGAATCATTGATATTATTGACAACATAATCCAAATCGCCATCATTATCCAAATCGGCATAAGCTGCACCGTTTGAAAAACTTGGCACATCTATGCCCCATGCTTTTGTTACATCTTCAAAGCCAAACGAAGCATCATCAGATTTACCTTTATTTTTAAAAGCGTAATTCGTGATTTTTACGGAAGGTATTAGCTCTAAAAGAGACATTGTCTCGGTATAATTTCCAACATCCCTCCGATACGCCATAAAATCTTGGTCGGTAATATCTTTAGGAAAACCATTTGTAATGATAATATCTCTAAAACCATCATTATCAAAATCCGTAATCATAGGAGTCCAACTCCAATCTGTTTCTGCAACACCTGCCAATAAGCCCATTTCACTAAATACAGGTTTTCCAGTTTTGGGGTTTACTCCTTGATTTATCTGCAAGGTATTTCGTGGATATTGGTAAGTATAATGGTATTGATTATTATTTTGATAGACCAAATAATTGTTTGCCGAAGTCATCATCTTTTTACGATAATTATCTGCTGGCATCATATCCACCGACATAAAATCTACCAAACCATCATTGTTCAAATCTTCCACATCATTTCCCATCGCAGAATGTGAAGTATGTTTAAAATAATCAACTGCTTGGTCGGTAAATCGTGGCGACGAACCATTGCCATTATTGATATACAATAAATCGTTGGTTAAGTAGTCGTTAGTTACATAAATATCTTTCCATCCATCACGGTTAATATCGGTAATATTTACGCCCAAACCGTATCCTTCAATCAAGATACCAGCCTCTTTACTTACATCGGTATAAACTGGGTGATTGAGTTCTTTGGAGAAATCATTTCGGTATAATCTATCAGTACGTTTTGAAGAACCATCCACAATTTTATCGTGATATTTATTCGGGAAACGGGTATCGTCCATTTCGTTTACCAGTACGTACAAATCTAAATCACTGTCATTATCATAGTCGAAGAAAACCGCATTGGTTGTATGGGTAGTGTCAGCAATACCGTATTCTTGAGCCATTTCCTTAAAAATTGGCACACCATCTTTACCAACGCCCTGATTTACATACAATAAATTGGCACGTTCGGCGGCTACTTTCTTAACGGTTGCAGAGACATAAATATCCAATAATTTATCATTGTTAATATCCACCAAAGCTACTCCCGAACACCACCGTCCTTTGCCTTCAACATTTGCTTTTTGTGAAACATCTTCAAACTTCATATCTCCTTTATTGAGATAAAGTTTATTATCTACCTGATTACCCGTAAAATAAACATCAACTAATTTATCATTATTAAAGTCTCCCAATGCCACTCCTCCGCCATTATTTACGTACTCAAAAGTGAGGATGTTCATGGTATCTAATTCGGTGATGCGATTAGAAAAACTGATGTTGGTTTTGTCGGTTGGGAGTTTTGTAAAAACAGTATCGTTATTACAAGAGTATAAAAAACAAGAAGTAACTATTGATAGGAAAAGGAAAATTTTACGGGTCATAATTCTATTACTTTCAGAATTGAAATACGATTTTTGATTACATATAAAATATAAATTTAATACGATTTTATGTAAGATTTCTAAAATCTATTGAGATTAATTTATCCTAAATTTAAATTCAGATGAATATTGGTCAATAGAGGCTTGGAATAATATCCATAAAAAAAGAGACGGCATTGCTACCATCTCTTTTAAGAATTAAAAAACAATCATTGAATTAATTAAATTATCAATTTAAGACTTCCAATGAACCTGTTTAAACTTTCTCTTTCGGATAAAACTAAGTCTTTTAGAATCCTTTAAATCAAAATTTTATCACCGTAGCTCTGCTATGCTTCAAAAATTTTAGTTTAAAGACTTCAAAAATACAATACTTTATATCTCAAAACAGAAAGTTTAAACAGGTTCAATTTATAGAAATCATAAATCATCATTCTTAATTCTACTTATTTATACGAAGGGTCTTGCGTAAGTGTTGGCTTACCATCTTTTTCAGAACGGTCAATTGCTTCTTGTGGAATTGGGAAGAATTCATGTTTTCCTTTCACGAAGTTTGCTCCTTTCTTATAAACACGTTTAGTTGCTTCAACAGCATTGTATTTATTTAAAGTTTCTGCCGCAATACCCCAACGAACTAAGTCGAAGAAACGGTGTCCTTCCATACCAAATTCTAAACGAGTCTCAAAACGAACTGCTTTACGGGCTGTTGCGGCATCCGTCCAAGCAGTAGCATAAGGGTTGATTACGTAATTAGCCGCTGGAACAGGATTTCCTTTTGAATCGAAAACTAACGTATAAGAATCACGGCTTGAACCTTGCGTGGCTTTTTGTACAAAACCTGCTGGATTAGCCGCACGAGCTCTAATTTGATTAACTAAAGCTCTACCTTTTTCTAAGTTTCCTAATTCTACCTCACATTCCGCTAACCATAGTAAGACCATGCTATAACGCATAATACGATAGTTATTACTCGTTAAGTTACCCCATCCAGCAATACCTGTAAAGGCTTTTGAAGGAATGTGTTTCTTAGGCGAATATGGTCCTGCATACGTTTGGTCACGGATAAAATCACGGTTGTGGATTTTATAGTCGATGAACAAAATACCTCTACGCCCAACAGTATGGTCAAGACGTGGATCAAGGTTTGCCGTTGATGGATCATACGCCGCATCTTGAGCAACCCCTTGGTCATTTTTCACATCTACATCATTGAAAGTATCTAAAAGCGGTAAACCATTTGCATCAGTTCTAAAAGCATTTACCAAGTTTTGTGAAGGCTGGTAGAAACCACAACATCCCCAAGGAGAAGTATATGGGTGAGCCAAGCCTACACCAGCGTTTGCAGCATCACTATTTGCTGAAGAAGCAGCGTACTGAACTTCAAAAATAGACTCTGCATTATTACGTGTACTTGCATCGTGGTTATCACGGAAGTTATCTACTAACTTAAATCTACCACTTGCTACAATTTGGTCTAATAATGCTTTTGCGGCCTGTAACTTAGCAGTATTGGCAGCACCAGTGCTAAGGTTAAACCCTTGATACATATACGCTTTTGCTAAGAAAGCCATTGCAGCCCATTTAGTAGGACGACCTACTTGTGATTGTTTGTCAGGCAATACAGCCATTGCCGCTTGAAAATCAGCTTCAATTGAAGGCCAAGCATCTTTATCATTTGGTACTTTGGTACTTTCTAAGTCATTCAAATTGTACGTTTTATCGTCAATATATGGAATGTTTTTCCACATTTTCTTAGCTTCAAAATGAAATACACCACGCAAGAAACGAGCTTCTGCTTCAATTTGTTTTTTACGGTCGGCATTAATATCAGCTACTGCTTTCAAGGTATTCAAAGCATCATTTGAACGAGCTACTCCTTTGAAAAGACCTCTCCATTTATTTTTAATGTGTCCATTGGTTGGTTGGAAGTCATAACGCTCAATGAACGATTCTTCGGGTTGGTCACCCGCATCCGTTCCTTTATAAGCATCGTCAGAAGCAAGTCCGCCGAATACCCAGCTTTGAATGTCATTTTCCCAAGGGGCTTGGTCATCCAATCCTTGACCATCCAACATTCCATAAGCTCCCAGAAGAACTCCTTCAACCCCTTTTGCCGTTTGTAACGCCGAAGGGCTGTATTGACCTTGCGGCTCACGAGTCAAGAAATCATCGTTACAAGCTGTAACAAGTCCTGCTGTTAATGCAAAAGTCAAACTTAATTTTATGATATTTTTACTTTTCATTTTCTAATTAAAATTTTTGTGAAAAAATATTTTTCGTTATTTGTTATCCGTTTGTCACCTATTTTTTTCAGGTCACTACAAAAATTTTAGAATCCAAGATTCAAACCTAAAATAAACGTTCTTGATACTGGCATATATCCACCATCAAACCCGATAGTGTTGTCAGTCCCTGTTTGAATTTCTGGGTTCAAACCTGTGTATTTAGTGAAAGTTGCTAAGTTTTGTGTCTGCACATAGATTTGAGCATTATCTAATCCTACCTTCTTACCGATGCTTTTAGGTAAGTTATAGGTCAACTGAATGTTTTTGATACGGAAATACGAACCATCTTCAATAAAATAGCTTGAAGGACGGCTACTTATTTGGTCGTTAGCATCCATAATTGGTACAG
>JAAFIU010000410.1 GCA_013298805.1 Cytophagales bacterium
GTTCTACAACAAAAAGAGGTTGGTCAAATTCAACTGGCGTTGCATTTTCTACCAAAATTTCAACAACTTTTCCTGAAATTTCAGCTTCGATTTCATTGAATAATTTCATGGCTTCAATGATACAAACCGTTTTACCTTTTGAAATTTCTGTTCCAATTTCTACAAATGAACCTTTATCTGGACCCGCAGAACGGTAGAAAGTACCAATCATTGGCGACTTGATAGTCACTCTATTTGAAGCAACAGGAGCGGCAACTGGTGCAGCAGCAGGAGTAGCAGGAGCTGGAGCGGTGGCAACTGGAGCGGCAGCCACTACTGGTGCTGCAACTTGTTGTACTACTGGAGCAACGCCATATCTTTTTACTGATAATTTCAAATCAGAGGTTTCAATATTTACCTCATCAAGCGTTGACTGTGCAATAAAGTCAAGGAGTTTTTGAATTTCTTTGTTTTCCATGTTTTTATATTAGGGGTTAGGAATTAGGAATTGGGAATTAGGAGTTAGGAATTGGACATTTTATAATGGTCAGAAAGAATCTAACTTATAACCCCTAATCACTGAAACCTAAAACCTAAAATCTAAAACCTGAAAATTAATTTTTTACTCTTTCAACGTACTCATAAGTACGAGTATCTACTTTTATTTTTTCATCTGTCTGAATAAACAATGGCACTGTAATAGTTGCTCCTGTTTCAACTGTTGCTGGTTTTTTGGGAGCATTGGCGGTGTCTCCTTTGATTCCGTGTTCTGTATAAGTTACTACTAACTCAACGAACATTGGCATTTCACAAGAAATTGGTAAATCAGTTTCTGTATTAATCAAAATTTCAACTTCTTGACCTTCCTTCATCAAGTCTGAAGCTTCAACCATTTCTTTATTAACAGTGATTTGTTCAAACGTTTCAATATCCATGAAAGTAAAACCAAACTCTTCTGCGTAAAGATATTGAAAAGCACGACGTTCTACACGTACAGGGTAAATTGTTACGCCTGAGTTGAAGGTATTGTCAATTACTTTTCCAGAAGTTAATGATTTCAACTTTGTTCTCACAAAGGCTGGACCTTTTCCTGGTTTTACATGAAGGAATTCAATAATTGAAAACAAATCGTTGTTGTATTTAATTACTAATCCGTTTTTAATGTCTGCGGTATTTGCCATTTTATATTTTTATTACTGTATTCTATTTATAATTCATTCAAAAAATCTTCTGCGTTGCGAGCTTTCTTCTTTCCTGATTTTATTATTTTTAATTCTTTTACGGCTTGTTTGAGTTCTTTAATTAATGTATTTTTCATAATCAATTTCTATTATTTTTCGTAACTAATTGATAATCAAACACTAACTTGTTTGTCCGATTGTTGGTGGAAAACACCAACAAAGGCGGGAATTAGTTACAAATATTTTACAAAAAGATTTTTACAACGATATTAACTTTTCAATTTGTGTATTCAAATTTTTAAGTATTTGATATATATCATATACTTCCTCATCCACGCAAGAAAAGTCATTACTAATAGCATACTCTTTACCTGCTAAAATCATAAAATACCAATTTCTCCCAATAACATAGCATCCATAAATTGGAAATTTATTGTCATTCAATTTCTGTGCAACCAACATAGAAATTAAAGCCTGTCCTCTTGGGTCTCCATTGGGGTCTGTACCTTTTTTGTATTCGTTTAGACAGAAATACGGTTTTTTGGGACTTCTAAAACCTGATGCTATCATTCCATCAACTCTACCTGAAAGATGATAATCTTCTATATCCATAGTCAAATCTCGTTCTAAAAAGTACGAAAATAGTTCACTTGGTTTAGAAGAAAACATGATAAGAGGACTAATGAATTTATTTTCTAATTCAACCTCATTCCAGTCGTCACCTCCAAGAATAAAATGTGCTTGAAGGTTTTTTATATATTGTTTTTCAAACTCAGAAAGTTCCCTGTTATAGTTCATTAAATCATCTAACAGTGTTGTATTAAAAACCTGTTTCACTCCAAATGATTCATCTATTTTCTCTAATGTCCAATCTTTGAAATTACTTTGAATCATGATTTTATAGTTTAAAATTGACTATTACCAATAACTATTAACCAGTAACAACCCCTTACCTCATATCGCCCATTTCAAATAAATACTTCCCCAAGTAAATCCTCCACCGAAGGCTGCCAAGATTAAGTTATCTCCTTTTTTCAATTGAGATTCATAATCCCACAAACACAATGGAATAGTTGCGGCGGTTGTATTTCCGTATTTTTGAATAACCATCATCACTTTTTCAGGCCCTACTCCCATTCTATTTGCGGTGGCATCAATAATGCGTTTATTGGCTTGGTGTGGTACTAAAAAGGCAATATCATCACCCGTCAAGTTATTTCTTTCCATAATTTCCGCCGAAACATCTGCCATTCTGGTAACGGCAAACTTGAATACGGCTGGGCCTTCTTGGTGGATATAATGCCACTTATTATTAATAGTCTCGTGAGTAGGGGGGTATGCACTACCCCCAGCTTTCTGAATCAAATGATTAGCTCCTGCTCCGTCAGATTTCAATATAAAATCTTGAATACCAAGACCTTCGTAGTTAGCTTCTAATAAAACAGCACCCGCTCCGTCTCCAAAAAGCACACAAGTTGTACGGTCTGAATAATCAACAATTGATGACATTTTATCAGCACCAACAACTACAACTTTCTTGTAACGCCCCGATTCTATGAACATCGCTCCTGTTGTGAGAGCATTAATAAAGCCAGAACAAGCTGCGGCAATGTCATAAGAACCTACATGAGAAATACCCACAGCATGAGCTATGATGTTAGCTGTTGCAGGGAAAAAATAGTCGGGCGAAATTGTCGCACAAATTAATAAATCAATTTCTTCAGGCTTGGTGTTGGTTTTGGCTAATAAGCCTTTAACCGCCTCGATTGCCATTACAGAAGTGCCTTTAC
>JAAFIU010000178.1 GCA_013298805.1 Cytophagales bacterium
CCCGTTCACAACTCACTCATTAAAAATGTACCAACTCATTCAGTTTATATCCAGACAACGGGCCTTCATTTTGTTCGCAATTTTGGAGGTGCTGAGTCTTTGGTTTTTTTATTCCTACAATAATTATCCAAACGCTATCTTTTTCAATACGACTAACTATTACGCTGCCAAAGCTTTAGAAACCTCAAATTCAATAACAGAATATTCTAATTTGAGAAATGTCAACAAGGATTTAGCCACAGAAAATAGCCGTTTGAATGAATTGGTGGCAAAATTACAAGCACAACAACTCGATAAATCTATTGTAAATTATAAAGCAGATTCTGTCGTAGCGAGTCGCTACAAATTTGTTGTTGCCAAAGTCCAAAACCTCACAACTACCCAGTTCAACAATTATATTACGATAGATAAAGGTTCTGCTGATGGGCTTGCTCCAGGAATGGGCGTTATTTCGTCAACGGGAGTAGTCGGGAAAATAAAATCTTGTTCCGCTCATATTTCAATTGTGATTTCAATTTTACACTCGGAATATTCTGTTTCGGCAAAATTGAAAAGAAATAATGAAATTGGTTCGGTAAAATGGGATGGCGTTAATCCAGACATTGTTGAAATGACCGAAGTGTCAAGATACAAAGCTGTTAAAATTAAAGATACCGTGGTTACTTCCGATTTTAACTACGTTTTTCCTCCCAATATTACCATCGGTTACGTCAAAAAAGTGGGTGTAAAAGCTGACCAAACTTTCCATGATATTGAGGTTCAATTAGCAACTAATTTTCACACATTGGCTTATGTATATGTGATAAATAACAAGTTAATGAACGAACAGAAGACTTTGGAGGAGAAAACTAACGACGTAAAAGTGAAGTAAAGCCACGTAATGCTAAAAAATATTTAAGGTGATTTGCCACTACGATTACGAAAAAGTATGAATGTAATTCATTGTATTAGAGTCTTCGCTTTTCGCAAATCGCTTACTATAAATAATAAATGACTCAGAAAAATATATTATCACAAGTGCTGGTATTTGGATTTTACCTTTTATTGCAAATATTTTTTGTAAGACAATTGGTACTTTTCGACTATGCGTTTTGTTTTGTCTATATTGCCAGTATTACGCTTTTACCTTTTGAAACTAATCGGGTAACATTGATTTTACTTGGTTTTTTTGCGGGAATTTCAGTAGATATTTTCTACAACACCATTGGTGCTAATGCCGCTGCAATGACTTTAATAGCCTTTTTACGACCTTCTGTTATTACCTTATTGACTCCACAACGGGGTTATGATGAACGTCAAACACTTAGTCTTCGCTCAATGGGTTTGAGTTGGTTTATTACTTATACAGTTGTTTTAACGGTGATTCACCATTTTGTACTTTTCTTATTAGAAGCGTCTGATTGGGGGTTATTCTTGCCTGTATTGGCAAAGGTAATTTGTAGCACTATTTTCACAACGGCAGTTATCGTAATAATTCAGTTTTTTAGAAGAGATTAGTTTGGGTATTCGATGTTTGGTACTAATTGATACTAATTTTAAGAAGACACCGCATATACGAGTTTCAACGGAAGTCGTCCTTCAAAAGGACGACTTCCGTAAAACACGCATCAAATTTTTAAATTTGATATGAGTACTAAACATCGAATACCGAACATCAAACATCGAAAAATAACTTAAAACCCTTTTACCAAGGCAACACATTTTTTTACAATCTCAGTAGTTTCTTCAAAATTTCCAGAATCTAAAACTGACTTTGGAAATAATTGAGAACCCATTCCTACGGCTGTAACCCCTGCCGAAAACCATCCTTTTAGATTTTCTTCATTCGGTTCAACGCCACCCGTTACCATAACTTTAGCTTTTGGCATTGGCCCTTTAATAGCCTTGATAAATGCCGTTCCGAGTACATTGGCTGGGAAAATCTTTACAATATCCGAACCTGCTTGTTGGGCTTGAAAAATCTCAGAAACGGTCATTACCCCTGGAAACCACGCCATTTCGTATTTCTTGCAAACTGCTCCAACTTCTGGATTAAGACAAGGCTGTACGATAAAGTCAGTATCTAAACTTACAAAATACTCAGCTTCTTCAGCCGTGAAAACCGTACCAATTCCGATTGCCATATCGGGTAATTCTTGGCGAATATATTTTACTAATTCCGCAAAAATTTGAGCAGCCCCTTCTCCACGATTGGTATATTCAAAAACCTTGATACCACCATCGTAGCAGGCCTTTACAACGGCTTTGCTTACCTCTAAATTGGGGTGATTGAACAAAGGCATAATTGGTACTTCGCTAAGTTTTGCGTATAATTCTTCTTTTGTAAATTTCATTTTGTTTGTAGCCACATAGAAGATATAGAAAACATAAGTTTCGTCGATTCTATGTGTTATTTTAAAATTATTTAACTTCTGTTGTGCCTTTCAGAGACAATTAAAGTGAAGAGCTAAATTCTACTAACCCGTTCTTCCATCTTTCTTTCTCCTAAAACTTACCTTTTCAATCTTCCACTTACATCACCTGCCATCACGGCTTCGACTTCCTGTACGCTTACGAGGTTAAAATCGCCTTCTACGGTGTGTTTTAATGCCGATGATGCTACGCCAAACTCTAATGCCTTTTGGGTATCTTGATAGGTCAATTCTCCGTAAATGTATCCGCCCATGAAGGCATCGCCACCACCAATTCTATCCACGATGTCAGGAATATTAATGGCTTCTGTTTCAATCATTTGTGTGCCATCCCAAGCTCTTCCTGAAAGTGTATTGTGCGAAGCAGATATTTGTCCACGTTTAGTATTAAGAATTTTCTTAACCTTCGGGAAACGCTCCATAATTTGCTTACAAACCGATTTGAAACTACCTTTTTCGTCATTTGGTTTAATCTTAAACATATCAGCCGCATCGCCTTTACTACATACAATTACGTCGCAATATTCGATTAATTGAGGCATCACTTCGTTTGGTTTTTTTCCCCATTTCCAAAGATTTGAACGATAACCAACATCGGCAGAAACCTTTATACCTAAACGTGAAGCGGTTTGTACAGCTTCTAAACAAGCCTGTGCCGCACCTTCAGAAATGGCGGGAGAAATCCCCGTGAAATGAAACCAAGTAGCCCCTTTCAAGATTTCGTCCCAATTAAAGTCAGTAGGTTGGAGGGTGGCAAAAGATGAATTGGCACGGTCATAAACAACTTTGCTCGGACGCATTGCCGCTCCTTTTTCTACAAAATAAATACCCAGACGGTCGCCACCATAAGCAATGGATTCTGTACCAACGCCATATTTTTTGTAAACCGCCGTAGCAGCTTGTCCCAAATCATTATTTGGAAAACGAGTAACATGGCTGGCTGGAATGCCAAAGATGGCAAGTGATGAAGCAACGTTTGCTTCGCCACCACCAAAATTTATATCGAATTGTGTTGCCTGAGAAAATCTTGAGAAATTGGGCGTACTAAGCCTCATCATGACTTCTCCGAAGGTAATAACTTTCATTATTTATGATAATTTTCAATGTAAAGTGGGGTTGTGTAATAAGTCCAAAGTATTAAGTATTAAGAAAATCAGACCAGATAAAATCTTGTATTTTAGCAAATAAATATGCAACACAATACTTTATTTCAAAAAATAGCCCTAACATTTACTTTGTGGGAAATTCTTGGGACTTAGTACATAATACTTATTACACAACACCACCAATTCTTACTATAAATACTTTCTAACCGCTTCTGTAAATCCGTCTAATTTGGTGAGGTCTTCTCCCCAAAGACTTATGTTTGATAATATTTTTTCTAAATCAAAACCATCTTGCCAAGCTTCATAGAAATAAGGAGCAAAGTTGCAATTGATAGGATAATACTCTCCGTTTGACTCTCCGTAGTATATTCCATTTACTTCTTTTTCTCCGTGCATAAATTGTAAATAGGCAGCAAATCCCATCGCAAAAAGTTCTGGAGCTTTTCCAAATTCTTTATAGTATTGAACCAGAATTGGAATATTCCGCATTTTCATTTTGGCAGTATATTGAACGGTAATATCTAATAATTTATGGTTCAAGAATGGATTACGGAAGCGGTCAAGCACCATTCTGCCGAAGCGGTCACGGATTTTAGCATCTATTTTATATGGAATCGCCAATGAGACTTCCCCTAACATTAGATTGGTGATTATTCTGCTTAGATACGAATTTGCCATTACATCTTTTACCGTTCTGAATCCCAATAAATACGCCATTCCACACTGCAATGAATGAGTACCGTTGAGCATCCGAAGTTTTAGCTCACGATAAATTTCAATATCTCTTTCGATAACAACGCCAGAATCAACTTTTGCAAAAGATAAAATTTTACGCACGTGTTCGTCTCCCTGAATTGCCCATAAACGATACACCTCCGAAAGCACCATTAGATTGTCTTCATAGCCGAATTTCTTTTGTAATTCAGCGACGACTTCTTTATCTGGTTTCCCAGGTACAATTCTGTCAACCAATGAGTTACAGAATTGGTTATGTTTGCTCAACCATTCGATGAATTCAGGTTCGAGAGCATTATTTTGAGCTTGTTTGAAAACAATATCTTTCAAAATATCACCATTGCCAACAATTAATTCAGTCGGAATGATAACCATTCCACTCTCTGCTGACCCTTTAAATTCTTTCCATCTTTCATATAAAAACGCCAATAGTTTTACAGGAAATGATGTTGGAGGATTGTTCGTAATTTTATCTCCTTCCAATAAAGTAATACCAACTTCGGTAGTATTCGAGAGGATAATTTGCATCTCTGGATTTTTTGCACAGTGCAGAATTTCATGCCATTGTGAACGGGCAGAAAGTGTGCGAGAAATAGAGGCATTTAAAATGTATTCTTCAATGGCTTCTCCGTTTTCAATGCCTTTAACGGCGTGCGTAAAAAGTCCATCTTGGTCATTAAAATCATCGGCACCACCTTTATCAGTTGATTTTACAACAACAACTCTACCGTTAAAAATGCCTTGTTTATTGGCTTTATCAATGAAATAATCGCAAAGTCCACGCAGTAAAACGCCCGTTCCGAATTGTAAAACTTTTTCGGGTAAATCAAAAACTGTTGAATTGGGTATGTCAAGTTGCTTCCCCAAATTAACTGAATTAGAAGCTAAATGTGATTTATTGAGTTTAATGTTCATTGTACGTCAGTTAGTTATTTTGTTATAGTTTTGAAAGTAGTTTTTGTATGTGGATATACTCAATTTCTGAGAAGAATTTGGGCTTATTAGCTAAAATTACAGGTTTTTTTAGAAACAAAAAAAGCGTAAACGTTTTCAGAAAAATTTCTGATGCGTTTTACGCTTTTTGAGTCGTAAAAATTTTATGATTAATACTAAGCCTCGCCTATTGGACCACGATAATTCATTGGAAATTGAAATCCAATTTGGTTTTGGTCTTCCGAAATTGCTCCGTAAACCTCTTCGTATTTCTGGATATTTTCTTTCAAAGCATTCATTAGTCTATACACGTGGTCGGGTGTAAGAATGACTCTTGATTTTACTTTTGCCTTTGGAATACCTGGCATCATTTTGATGAAATCTATCACAAATTCGCTTTGTGAGTGAGCTATCATTGCCAAATTTACGTATTCACCCTCTGCCATTTCTTCAGTCAATTCTACATTGAGCTGGTTTTCGTCTTGTTGTTGCTGTTTTGCCATTTTAAGTTCGATGTTTGTTTTTCGATGCTTGTTTTCCGATGTTTGATGTTTGGATGAGACCCCGAACATCAACTATCGAAATACAAACATTGAAATACAATAGTTTTTACAAATGTATAAATTATTGATAGCTTAACAAAAATCAGTCCTAAATTGCGTAAAATTCAGCATTTTAATGAGATATAAACATATTTTTTTTGACCTCGACCATACGCTTTGGGACCATAATACTAATTCAAGAATTGCTTTAGAGGAAGTTTTTCACGATTTCGATTTGCAGAGTTTGGGCGTTCCATCTCCTTCGCAATTTTATTTGAAATTCAATGAAGTAAATCATCAACTTTGGGATAAATACGAAGCTGGGCGAATCTCTCAACCCGAATTACGTCATACTCGTTTTCGATTGATTTTTAGTGGTTTAGGGGTTGATAATCACGAAATATGTGATTCTTTGTCAGATACTTATATTAAAATTTCTTCAAAAAAACATAACCTTTTACCCAATGCGAAAGAGACGTTAGAATATCTTTTCCCAAAATATCCTTTGCATATTATTACCAATGGTTTTGATGAAATTCAGTCGGTAAAAATGAATGCGGGGCAGATTACGCATTATTTTAAGGAAGTCGTAACGTCGCAAAATTCAGGTTATAAAAAACCCGATTCACGTATTTTTGAATATGCCTTGAAAAAAGTGGGAGCAGTGCCTCAAGAATGTTTAATGATTGGCGACAGTTTTCAGTCGGATATTGTGGGGGCAAGCCGTGCAGGAATTGATGCCGTTTTCTTCAATCCAGAACAACGTCCACAAGAAGTTTCAATAAAACCCAAATATGAAATACAGGATTTAGGAGAGTTGAAAGGGATTTTGTAGGGTTGGATGTTTTATGGAATGTAAATGGTGGTTAGTGGTCTGACTATCGTCTGACCGAATAAATAATCTCGGTCAGACGATAGTCAGACCGAGATTTACGTTATTTTTCAAATTGCGAGTGTAACGAAGCAATCTGCCGATAGAAGAGAAATAGTTTGAAAACCTCTGCTCGTAAGCAAACAGATTGGTTTAACGAGACTCCGATTCACTGCACTCGCAATGACAAAGCGTTCTAAAACAGCGACAATTGATTATTGTCCGTTTTATTATCAAAAATCTTTTTGTCTTTAATCAATTTTCGGTGTTGTTCTATGAAATCCACAAAATTGTCGATTTGTTGATAAAGTGGTTTGAAATCGTAGGCATCGAAAGTGTACTTTTCTTGATAAACTTCCTCAAAATCGGTAATTACGTAGTCCAACGATTTGACACCGTATTTTTTCAAACCCAATAAATACAAATTTTGATGATTGAATGCAAAACGATTGGGTTCATATCGGCGGGTAGATTTTAAATCAACGGCACGGTCGCCACCAACCAAATCCACGAAGCCGTAAATCAAGCAATTTTTATATTTAGCTTCCGAATAAAATTGCGTTTTGTATTTTGAAGGTAATAAGGCTCTTGCTTTTTCAATGATTCCTTCTTTAAAATCATCTTCATTTTCACCCGTTACGACGGCTTTTTCAAAATCTATTCCCTTTTGTTGAGCCTCAGTAGTGGGTTTTCTGACACGGTTGATACGGTCAATCATTTCCCACATATCCACAATAATTTCCCCCTGTGAATCAGTGGTTTTTTCTTCAAATAAAGCGAACGAATTTAGTAATGTGGGATATATGCGGTACATGATGAAATGGGCTGTATGACAGGCATCCTTCCTGTCATATAATTGGAATTATAATATGGTAGATACGTTGCAGGCAACGTATCTACCTAAAATTACGCAATAACTAAACGCTCAACGGGTTGGTCGTTAATTAAATGGCTTTCAATGATTTCTTCAACGTCAGATAATTGAACGTTTCCGTACATAATTCCTTCTGGATAAACCATCACTGCTGGGCCAAAAGCACAGATGTCTAAGCAACCCGTTTTTTGAGCTCTCATTTCTGGCAATAAACCTTTTTCTTTCATTGAATTTTTGAAGGCATCCACTAATGCTGCTCCTCTTTCGTCACCGCAACATTTCTTGGGTGCATCTTTCTGATTTGTACAGATAAAAACGTGTTTTTTGTATTTCATTATTTCTAAATATAATTGTGGGGATGGAAGCTCTTTCAGTTAAAAAATCAAAGCTATCATGCAATTTAACAGTTTTCTCTTAAATTTGACTTACAACTTACAGACTTAGGACTTACGACTCCCTTAAAATATGACTTTTCAGACACAAGAGCAATATCAATTTATCGAAAGTATTCTTTTTGAAAATTTAGGACATAAACCCGAAATGCTTGATTTTCAGTTTTTTTACGGTGGAAATTTTAACCTTGCCGTAAAAGTAAAAGTGGCAGAAGGGGATTATTTTATCAAATGGAATCAGGGCGACCACGAAGGAATGTTTGCCTCAGAAGCTCGTAGTTTGCAGGTTTTGCGTGATACAGGGGTGATGTCTATTCCGCAAGTTATCAATCACGGGAAAATTGTTGATAAAGAATATTTGATGATGGAATTTTTGACCGCCAGTTATAAACAGCCTAATTATTGGCAGGATTTTGGGCAAAAATTGGCTAATCTGCACACGCATACAAATCCACAATTTGGTTTAGATTTCAATAATTTCATCGGAGCATTGCGTCAGTCGAATGAATGGATGACAGATGGTGTAGCGTTTTTTATCGAAAAGCGTTTAAAAGTACAAGCGGGATTAGCACTTTACGACCGTAAAATTTCGGAAGAATTACACGCAAAGCTTAACCAATTGTATGAAAAATTACCTTCATTAATTCCGAACGAAAAACCCGCTTTACTGCACGGCGATTTATGGTCGGGCAATGTGATGACGGATAGTCAGGGTTTTGTGGGTTTAGTTGACCCTGCTTGTTATTACGGTTTGCGTGAAGCGGAATTGGCTTTTACGACCATGTTTGGTGGTTTTGAAACCAGTTTTTATGAGGCCTATCACGAAGTAAATGCCATAGAAAATGGTTTTGGCGACCGTATTCCTTTATATAATTTGTACCCCTTGATGGTTCATGTAAATTTGTTTGGAGGAGGGTATTTAGATGCCGTTGAGAAGATTTTGAAGAAATTTTTAGATTAGGTATTTGGCACACGGATTTTACGGATTAGACACGGATTTAAGTAATTATTTTCGTAACCTTTTTAAGGTTTTGAATCTTAAAAACTTTGATTCTTACATTTTACCACATTTTAATCCGTGTCTAATCCGTAAAATCCGTGTGCCAAGATAATCAACCCAAATCCCACCATGAATTTATCAACTGAAACTTGGATTTATATTGGCATTGGCTACGTAGCCTTGTGCATCATTGCTTATTTTATTCAGGAACGGTTTATTTTCAAACCTGAAAAACTTCACGCTGATTTTGAATACAAATATGATGACCCTTTCGAGGAACTTCATTTTGAACCCGAAGAAGGCGTAAAAATCAACGGATTGCGGTTTTATCATGAAAACCCCGTTGGTTTAGTGATGTATTTTCACGGTAATACACGAAGCATAAAAGGGTGGTCGAAATATGCGGTAGATTTCACCCGACA
>JAAFIU010000199.1 GCA_013298805.1 Cytophagales bacterium
ACTACCAATTAATGAGAATTCGATTAATTATACCATTGAATTTGAGAACGATGGCTCAAAAATTCCATTTGAAAAAAAGGAAAAAATCTTTGAACCATTTTATAGATTAAAAGAAGCTAAACAAGAAGGTACGGGTATCGGCTTGGCTTTAGCACGTTCATTAACGCAGTTACTAAATGGCGATTTATACTTAAAAGAAACATCCGACGATTCAATTATATTTGTACTCAGCCTGCCGTTTCAACAAGATAAAATCATTATAAATCACTCACAAGACCATTTGTTTTAAAATTAATAAAGCGTACAATATACGATTAAACTCCATCCAAACTATAAAACTATGTTACCAACTATTTTACTTGTAGATGACAATGATGAAATCCTGGAATTTTTAGAAAGAATGCTCCGATTAAAATATAGTATTCTAAAGGCTGAAAATGGCACTGAAGCCCTTAATATACTGGATAAAGAGACCGTACAATTAATCATTAGCGATGTAATGATGCCAGTAATGGATGGCTTCGAACTATGTAGAAAAATAAAAACTAATTTTGAACATTCACATATTCCTGTGATTTTACTCACTGCTAAAAATAGTATCCAAGCTAAGGTTCAAGGTCTGGAAATAGGAGCAGATGCGTACATCGAAAAACCGTTCTCGAAAGAACATTTACAAGCTCAAATTGCGAGTTTGTTGAATAATCGGAATATTATTCGGGAATATTTTGCCAGTTCTCCACTTGTCCATATCAAAAGTATTGCCCACTCAAAAGCTGATGAATCATTCTTGGAAACATTACATGACACTATCAATAAAAATCTTGAAGATACCGATTTGGACGTTGAGAAATTAGCCCAAATCATGAATATGAGTCGTATTACACTTTATCGAAAAATTAAAGCAATTTCAGTATTAACACCAATAGAACTAATCAATATCACTCGTTTAAAACGGGGTGCTGAACTATTAGCAGAAGGTAATCATCGGATTTTTGAGGTATCGTATATGGTTGGCTTTAGTTCACAAAGTAACTTTGCCCGTAACTTTCAAAAACAATTCAACATCACTCCTTCTGAATACATGAATTCTAAAGTTTTAGATAAAGAAGAAACTCTTGTCAATCCCTTAGACCTAAAAACAGGTTATTTTAAAATATAAAACCTGTATTTAGATTAGTCAATTTTTAAAAATTGGCTAATCTAAATACAGGTTTTGATGAATACAAGAAGGTCATGCTTACATAAACTTGAAATTATACGTCAACGACGGAATGGCAGACCCAAATATAGTCAATTGATACGCATTCAAGGTTTTTTCAGATTTTAGATATACTGAATACGCATTTTGGCGAGCGTAAATGTTATAAATACCAAACGTCCAAGAGCCTTCCCAACGTTTTTTAGTCATGGTTGGATTTCTGATTGTCCACGAAAAATCAAGTCTATGATAATCACTTATTCGTTGGTTATTTCTCTCTAAGTAATACGGATATTTAACGTCATTATACTGCACATATCCTTCTGGAACGGTAAAAGGTCTGCCTGTATTATAGACAAAAGTAAAACCAAACTCGTGGTGTCCTCCTTGTGATATACTCACGGTAGCATTGAAACTATGCGGGCGGTCGAAATTGGTGGCATACCAATTACCGCCATTAATTTGTTCCCCAAAACTCTCACCTACATTTATTTGATTCAATGCTCTTGAATAAGTATAATTAATCCAGCCTGTAATTTCTCCTTTTTTCTTGCTCACCATCAATTCCAAACCATAAGCCTTTCCTTTTCCTTGCAATGTTTGGGTTTCAATAAAGGGCTGAAATACAAAGTCTGCCCCTGGCTTAAAATCTAACACATTTTCTGTACTTCGATAATACCCTTCTAAAGAAAACTCATAAATATTATTTGGGGAATTTTTAAAATATCCTGCCGAAACCAGTTGACTTACTTGCGGTTTTATGTAGTTATTACTCATCGTCCAGCGTGATGTTGGCAATGGAGTTGTGGTATTAGAAACGACCTGCAAATATTGTCTCATCAAACTATATCCTACTTTAAAAGAAGAATTGTCAGTTATTAGATATTTTAATGAAACCCGAGGTTCAAAGCCTCCATAATTAGCAAATACTTCTCCTGATTTATACTTGGTGGAGTCTATTACATTAAAATCATTAAGTGGCTGAGAAGGTTTATAATTTCTTACGGTGGCTGCTCCTAATGCCATATAATTTGAATATCTCAATCCAAGTGATAAACTTAGACGTTTATTCAGCGTTATTTCATCTTCCAAAAAGATACTTGATTCAATACCTCTTTCTTCTGGAATACTTATCGGATTTACACTATTAGATGTTCCTGGGTTCAATCTCCCTGGATTAATTGTGTATAAAATCGAACTTACGCCGCCTTCCAAATGATGTTTGTCATTAAGGGCATAACTAAGGCTTGATTTGAGTTGTTTATAAACAATTCCCGATTCGATATTGACGGTATTTGATGAATTCAACTCTGGCAAAAGTGTTTTGGGTTGATAATCTGTCAAGATTGCGGAGGTTTGTATATTAAGTTTTGAGTTAAAAGAATGAAACCATTTTAACGAAGCATTTTTCGTCGAATACGCATATTGTGTACTGGTAGCATTGACATTACTAACGGTTCCCAATAAATCGGTCTGAAAGAAATCACCACTCAAATATCCTGAAAACGTTAGGGTATTTTTTGCATTCATTCTATAAAAAACCTTTGTAACCAAGTCATAAAAATTCGCTCTGATATTTTGTAATTTAGGAGGTCCTAATTTGAAAAAGAAGTCATTATAAGACGCTCTTCCAGAAAGTAACACTGCCATTTTATCTTTTATAATGGGTTGTTCTATCGTTAAACGATTGGCAACTAAGCTAATACCTCCACTGGCTTTAAATTTTTCTAATGACGGATTTAAAAGGCTTATATCAATCACCGACGAAACCCTCCCTCCAAAACGAGAAGGAATTCCCCCCTTGTATAAATCCAACCCTGCGGTGGCATCAGCAGGAAAAACAGAAAATAGTCCGAATAAATGCGTTGGATTAAAGATTGGGGTATCGTCTAAAAGGATTAAATTTTGGTCTGTCGTTCCACCTCTGATGTTTACACCATTGGCGGCTTCACCCACCGACGTAACGCCAGGAAGCATTTGTAGTCCTCTTAAAACGTCTGTTTCTCCCATCATTGCAGGGATTTTCTTGATAGTTTTTATACTTAGAGGCGTTACTCCTAACAATTGACGTGAGACATTTCCGCCATTTCCACCTTGATTATTGACAATAACTTCATCTAATTCTTTGGAAATATTTACTAAGCTAACAGTTAGTTCAACTGTTGGACTTTTGACATTTATTCTTTTTCGGAAAGTTTCATAACCTAAATGACTAATAGTTACACCGTATTCACCTTGTGGAAGATAAAAAGTATGTATTCCGTTTTCAGTAGAAGAAAAGTTTGCTCTCTTATAGTCAATTTTTATGACAACGTCTTTCAGTGGAGTGTTATCACTTGAATCTTTGACGGTAATTTGAATCAGTGATGATTTCTGGGCGAAAATTCCGCTACTTATGAAAAGCAACGAAATGAGTACAAGTATAAATTTTAAGTTCATGCAATATTTTGGATTAAAAATATTTGAAAGATTGATACTCTTACTGCCATCCATCAGGTTTAATGGGTGTTCTTGATGAACTGGCGGTACAAGGTGTTAAAGGTGGTCTTGACGTATCCATAGTAGATGGTTCTAATGACAATGTATGCCCTAAAATTAGTTCATAAGGAGAAGTCGCATCTTTTCGGTCTATCCAATGATTATATTTTTGGATAGATACAACTCCAAAATACCCTACAATCTTTTCAGTTGGTGTGGTAGTATTTTTAATATTTCCTACAATTCCTGCGGGAGGCGTATCCGCTAAACCTCCATTAGACTGGGTTTGTGCTTCAAGGATTTTAAAGTACAAATACATTTCTGGAGAAATACTAATTTGTTGTATTTGTATCAAACAGCCAACAGGGCTATAAGTGGGGATTTTGGCAATCAATTTTCCTTTAATTAATTGTCCATTTGAAGCAACATCGGAAAGTACATTTACTTGTTTACTCTTAAAAATAGAGAAACAGTCACCTGCACACTCATAATCAAAATAAGGGGTTCTATTAAAATTAGGAAGTGCAATACTACATGAATTGGTCTGAACACTATATTGAGATTTAGTACAGGTTGTACAATAGCCAAGTCTCTCAAAATGGGTATAACGCCACAAATAGTAATTTTTTGAGTCAGCAGGGTCTTGTGTGTCCAAATATACTTCATTGGCAGAAGTATATTTTTTACCATCTTCCGACAAAACACTTTGAGCATTAAAAGTATCGTAAACCTTAGCAATAGGTGGTGTATTTATTATTTTTTCTGATGATGATTCATAGTTCTGACCATTGGGTAAACTAAACTTCAAAATATATTTATTTTGAGCATTTATTTTGAAGTTTTTAGGCGGTAAAAAACCACCTTTAGGTTGCTCTATTAACTTTGTTTCTTCATTTGTATCCACATTTAATACCGATGCTTTTACTGAGGAAATTGGGACAATTCTGGTTGTTTGATTCTCAAAATTAGAATACTGAATCTTTATCGTATCAGGTTTTGCTGAGTCATCTGTCAAAAAACCTTCGACAACTAATACGTTATTTTTCTGACTAAAATCTAAGGAATATGGGTCTATACAGCTAATTGCCCCTAAAGCAAAAAGCAAACAAAAGAGGTAGTTTATAATTTTCACGATATTTTTGGGATATGATTAAAACTGTATAAAATGAAGGCAAGTAAGAATATTAAGGTTCAAAAGTAGCTTTTTAATATGATTATTTCGGTAGGTACTATACTGACCATGAAGGTAAATTATTTTCAAAATCAATTTGAGAATAATTTACCTTCATGGTAGGCAGCTATTTAAAATGTTTATTCTCCAAAACAAGCACTGCGGGTGGACTTTTCCCCTTGAAACTCAAACCTTCCAACCCTAACATTCCTCCTCTCAAAAACGAGCCAAGTATAATATCATCGTCACCGTCTTTATCCATATCACCCACATCCATTACCATCCATTTTCCTGATTTAGATTCTTGAATAGTCGAAGCATCAAATGTCAAGTTTCCTTTATTTTTCAGTAATAAAAAACCTTCATTGGGCTTTTGGTCGAGGGCAGTAAAAAATGAAATAGCAGCAATATCTAAATCTCCATCCAAATCAAAGTCAGCAGCAAGAGCTTTTGATGCTCCGTACATTGGATAAAAATAGGCTAATTTGAATTTTCCTTTACCATCATTCAAAAATATTCTTATCCCATGATAGGCTTTTAATGAAATTGATAAATCTGCATTATCACCATTGGTATAAAGTATATCCGTGAAACCGTCTTTATTAAAATCGACCAAACTCATAAAACTTGAGCCATAAACCGATGAAAACTGAAGGATAGGCATTTCGTCAAATTCTCCTTTCCCTTTATTATAAAAAATAGAAATTCCTTCACGGGCTTGAGTCATTAACACAACTATATCAATCAGTCTATCATTGTTCATATCTTTTAGGTACGTCACTCTTGCCCCTGGTAGTGCTTTTAAAAGATGCGGTTTCATGCTTCCGCCTTCATACCATGTTAGATTTCCCAATTCATTGCCAAAATTACAGATTAGAACATCCTCAACTGAATCCTGATTCAAGTCGCCATAACTCATCTGCACAGGTCTTTTTAAGCTATCTAATTGTTTGAATACTTTTTTAGAATTATCAATTTTAGTCAAAGAACCTCTTGATTTTTCGCTGGGGTCCATAATTCCCATAGATAAAATACTGAGCGATTCTTTTTTTCCTACAATGTCCGATACCGCACTTTGTACCGTTATAGAATCGGTTTTTAATAGTTTAGCATTATACTTTTTGATAAAATTGCTAAAACCTCTCCAAGCCACATATATTTCTTGCAACTCTGGATTAAATTTCACCAAAGTGACTCTTGGCGGTTCGTCCCCGAATACTTTTAAAGGCTTTACCACAAAGTCCGTTAAACCAACTTTCACTTTTGGTTTTGCATCTTGCTGAATTGGTTTTTCGGGGGCATTATCAAGATAGTATTTTTTTATTTTCTCCCAATCTTCCATTGCTAATTGTGGATGCTCAGGATATACGCCCTCCTCCAAAACAATTTGCATTTCATCCGCATCTACATTAGCAAATAGCTTAAAATAATCTTGGTCAACTCCAAGTCGGTATGCCATTTTTGGTAGTACCCCTTTTTCCCAAGTTTTTTTATCCAACATAGAAGGTTCTGGTACTTGATGACAACTACCACAATAGGTTTGTGCTAATACCTTTCCTGATAAATTTTGGGGTTTAGGCGGTATATAAGGCTCTTTTGGGGGAGTATTATTACAACTATACAATAATCCCAATAACACCAATGGAGTTATTATATTTCTAATTTTTAAAAACATTTGTGTTTGTTTTGAGTGAAAAAGGTTAGTAATTAGAACCTTAAAACACCATAATTATTTACTGAAATATCATCACGGCAGCATCATTGCGGGCTATGATTAGTTTTTTATCTAACCACAAAGCATCCCTCACTTCTCCTTTGATAGTAATTCCAGAATTGACCGAAGATTTATATACAAATTTTCCTTTGCCTACACCCTTGAAATACCCCCCACTGAAACCATCGTGTCTGCCCATTTCTGGTTTTAATCTATAAAAATTTCCTCCTACAAAATAGTCAGTAATCCCATCTTTGTCAAAATCACCTGTTTCAATGGCAAAAACTGGCGACATTTGAGCTTCATCTTGTAAGGACTCTAAAACCAAATCCCCTTTCTGATTTAACAAAACTGAAGATGAAAAATTGACAACTCTTTTTTGGAGTGCTTTATCTAAGAGTTTACTATCAAATAAATCCTTCACCTGTTTCTGGGCAAATTCTTGATATTTCAAACCTGTTTTTTTCAATGAAGGCATTTGAGCGGTTAAATCTGCTTTACTGGCAAATGGATAAGGAATTTTGTCTTCTTGGGTAAACCATTCCATCACAACTTCTGGTCTTTTATTTTGGTCAAAGTCATAGACATACAGGTTTAATGGTTTTTCTATGCTCGCTTTTAGTTTAATATTTTGCCCCCAATTTCCCAGCATAAAATCCATATCTCCATCGCTGTCAATGTCAGTTTCTTTGATGGTATTCCACCAACCTTCGCTATTGGGTATAACGAGAGGTTTAACAAATTCACCATTTTCATTGACAAATACCGTGATTGGCATCCATTCTCCAACAACGATTAAATCGGGTCGTTTATCTGCATTTATATCCGACCAAACGGCATCTGTTACCATACCAATTGGTCCTGTAAATTCATTGGTAATATCTGTAAAATGACCTTTTCCATCATTTTGCAACATAAAACTACGAGGGTTCAATCCATATCCACCCGGAACAGCCTTACCCCCTGCAAAGAGGTCAAGGTCGCCATCGTTATCAAAATCACAAGGTTTTATACAGCTAATTTGTCCTTTTATCATTGGGGCTTTACTATCCTGCTTTGTAAATTCGCCTTTGCCATCATTTTCATAAAAAATAGCGGTAAATCCTGCAATCCCAAGCTTATATTCATTTCCTCCACAACCAACTAAAAAGTCTAAATCTCCATCTCCATCGGCATCAAATAAAGCTCCTGAAATATGGTCAGATAGGTTTTTTGCAACAAAGGATTTTTGCGTACTTTCGATAAATTTATTTCCCGTATTCAAAAAAAGTTTATCCGTACCTTCTTTTGCTCCAAGTAAAATAAAATCTTCTTTTCCATCTTTATTCACATCTCCTTTTACCATCTTAGGCCCTTCCGTAGAAAGTACATGAGGCATCAAGCGGTCTGAATCAAAATCTATATATTTGTTTTCAACATGAGTAGCATCTGCAATTACTTGACTACTTATGTCCTTAAAGCTAATTTTGGGTTTTATCATTGGGGGGGTATATATCCCATTTGCATTTTTATATTCAAGCGTTAGTGTTGCATTACTTTTAATGTTTGGGAGGATTTGCGTTCTCAAATCTGTCCAAATAATCCTGACCGAATCAATGACCGTATTATTTCCTAATCCAAAGATTATATCAGAGTCAACGGAGCTTTCAAAACCTCTCGACGACATACTCTGAGCCATTTGCACATTCCCTTTTTGATATACCATTACGGTAGAGCCTATACCAAATTTATTTTTTTCACTACCCGCTAATTTGAATTTTACAAAAGCATTTTTCTTTTCCTCAACGGCATTATTTTGATAGATAAAAGCGGGCATATTGACATTATTCACGACCAAATCAAAATC
>JAAFIU010000365.1 GCA_013298805.1 Cytophagales bacterium
TGTTGTTAGAATTTGTCCATAGCTATGCTACTTCTTATTACGCAAGCCAAATGTCAATTCCCAAATCTTTTGAAATTTCAGAATAAATAATACCTAACATCCAGAAAAATTGCAAACAACCCAATTTATAAACGCTATTTCTGAAAGTATCTCTAAAAATACTTTTGTCAAACTTTCTTTGGGCAATTATAAAGGCTCAGAAGAAAACTTGAAAAATATTTACGTCAAACGGATTTTGATAAAACGAGAAGAGAAACTCAACTTTACTTATCGCTATAAAACTCGGGATATTACCAAAAACTTCACCATCGACGAAGGTATAAATCATATTCAACAATCATTAAATGACGGCTTTAAGGTTGCTACTCTTTTTACCAACGAATTTGACTTGATTTGGGAACAACTTAATAATCAGAAAATTACGTTGCGAAAAATCAATCCAACTAATAAAATGCAAGTGTCTCTCGACCACGACCGTTCTAAAAAACGCTTGATTGAAACAAACTCAAAAACATATTTGCATGAACTGAAAATTACGGATGCTGACGGCAATGTCCATAAAAATGCTCAGGATAAATACAAACAAATAAATCACTATGTTGATATTTTGAGTTCACTAATAAAAGAAATTCCTGCCAAAAATCTTCAAAAAGTGGTTGATATGGGTTCTGGCAAAGGATACTTAACTTTTGCTTTGTATGATTACCTGACCAATGTGTTACAATTAAACCCATCGGTAATTGGCGTAGAGTTTCGCCCTGACATGGTGGAATTGTGTAATGCCATTGCCCAAAATACAGGATTTGGAAAACTAAATTTTGTGGAAGGAACAATTGAAAATTACGATAGTACCGATACCAATATTCTAATTGCCCTCCATGCCTGTGACACCGCCACCGACGATGCCATCTATAAAGGAATAACCGCCCAAGCCGATTTAATTGTGGTAGCCCCCTGTTGCCACAAACAAATTAGAAGGGAAATGGAGAAAAATAAAGCCTCAAATAAATTAGATTTTCTGACCAAATATGGTATTTTCTTGGAACGCCAAGCCGAAATGGTGACAGATGGAATCAGAGCCATGATTTTGGAATATTTTGGTTACAAAACCAAAGTGTTTCAATTTATTTCTGATGCTCACACTCCTAAAAATGTGTTAGTTGTAGGTATAAAAGGCAAAACAAATCCTAAAAAACAAGCAGAGATTTTAGAGAAATTGAAGGCAACGAAAGCTTATTTTGGCATTGATTATCATCATTTAGAACGATTGGTGTTTAATTGAATTTTTCCTTACAATTGAAATATGACAGAAAGAAACTAAACAGAAAAACGATAAACTATGAACGAAGAATTATTAGACCAAGAAGAACATTTAAACCCGTTTGATGGATTTAAAAACACGCTTAAAAACTTTGAATGGGGTATTTCGCTAAGTGTTGGAGGATATTTATTTCTTATTTTCTTAGGGATAAGCTATAATTTTTTCTACTTTTCTTCTTTCAGAATTAACATTTTCCTCTTTTCTGAGATTAATGATTTCTTGATGGCACCTCTGGCAAACCCTTTGGTTATTGTGCTGGGTTTACTAAGTGTTGGTTTGTTATTCGGGCTAATGTATCTTGGTTTTCTTTGGAAAATAAAGCATCTCAAAAGCTATAAGATATTTTTTAGAATCATGATGATGGGCAGGAAGGCTGATAAAAAGAATATGGATAAAATGGATAAAATGAACAAATCTCCTGTGTTTATCTCTTTTGGAGTTCTAACGTATTTGTTTCTTGCAGCACAGTATTATGCTATATACCGCTCAAAAAAAACCTCTCACGACAAAAACTTGTATCATTATAAATTGTCTATTGACAAAGATTTAGTTAAGAATTTGGATAGTTTAGTGTATGTTGGAGATAATTCTGCTCACTATTTTCTATTCGATACAATTCGTAAGGAGGCAACCGTAATTCCCAAAGACCAAGTGAAGTATGTGAGAATAGTAAAAAATCCGAAGGGGAGATTGCTTTAAAATATATTGGGACGACCTAATTAGGACATCTAAAATCAAATAACATTGGCAAAAAAAGCAAAATTTTATACCGTCTGGAAAGGACGAACAACGGGTGTTTTTGATACTTGGGCGGAAGCCGAAGAGCAAATAAAAGGCTTCGAGAAAGCTCAGTACAAATCATTTGATACCTTAAAAGAAGCTGAAGATGCTTTTAAAGGAAATTATTGGCAGTCGGTACAAAAAACGCAAACTGGCGGAACTGGAAAGCAAACAAAATCAGCGGCTTTGGTTGGGAAACCTAATTCTGAAAGTATATCAGTAGATGCCGCCTGTGCTGGCAATCCTGGAAAATTAGAATATCAAGGCGTAGAAACAGGTACAAAAAGAGTGCTTTTCTCAATGGGGCCTTTCCCAGAAGGAACGGTCAATATTGGGGAGTTTTTAGCCATTGTTCACGGTTTGGCTTTCTTGAAAAAACACAATTCTGATTTGCCCATTTATTCCGATTCAAAAACGGCAATTGCATGGGTGAAAAATAAGGCAGTCAAGACCAAATTGGAACGAAACAAAAAGAACGAAGAGCTTTTTCAACTTTTAGACCGAGGCGAACAATGGCTAAAAGATAATACCTATCCCAATAAAATATTGAAATGGGAAACTGAATTTTGGGGAGAAAACCCTGCTGACTATGGGCGGAAGTGATATGCTTCCCTCATTCCATTTTTTTTCCTACATTTGTATATGGAAAATTTTGTAGTTTCAGCCCGTAAATATCGCCCGCAATTATTTGACTCTGTGGTGGGTCAATCGCATATAACCACAACCCTTCAAAATGCTATTCGTACCAATCATTTAGCTCAGGCTTTTTTGTTTTGTGGACCTCGTGGAGTTGGTAAAACAACCTGTGCAAGGATTTTAGCTAAAACCATTAATTGTCAGAACCTTACGCAAGAAGCAGAAGCCTGTGGAGAATGTGAATCGTGTAAATCTTTTCAAAATAATGCCTCGTTTAATATTCACGAATTAGATGCGGCTTCTAACAACTCGGTTGATGACATTAGAAATCTAATCGACCAAGTGCGTTATCCTCCCCAGTCTGGGAAATATAAAATCTATATCATTGATGAGGTTCACATGCTTTCTACAAGTGCCTTCAATGCTTTTTTGAAGACTTTAGAAGAACCGCCTTCGTATGCCATTTTTATTTTGGCAACTACCGAAAAGCATAAAATCCTACCAACGATTTTGTCTCGCTGTCAAATTTTTGATTTCAACAGAATTCAAATTGCTGATATGACACATCATTTATCACAAATTGCGGTAAAAGAAGGAATCACGGCAGATTTGGAAGCCTTGGAACTCATTGCTCAAAAAGCCGATGGTGGTTTGCGTGATGCCCTTTCAATGTTTGATTTGAACGTTACTTTCTCGCAAGATAATATTCTGAGATACGCCGAAGTTCTTGATAATCTGCACATTCTGGATTATGATTATTACTTCAAAATGACCGAAGCCTTATTGAAATCCAATGTTTCAGATACGTTTTTATTGTTTGATGAAATCTTGAAAAAAGGTTTTGACGGGCATCAATTTATCGTTGGATTATTAGAACATTTTAGAAATTTATTGGTTTGTAAAGACCCCGTAACGGTTCGTCTATTGCAGGTTTCAGAGTCGGTTCAGAGGAAATATTTGGAACAATCAGCATTAGCTCCGTATTCATTTTTAGCTTCGGGATTGAGTATCGGTTCTTCGTGTGACTTGAATTATAAAGCCGCCAAAAATCAAAAACTGCACGTTGAGATTTGTCTGTTGAAAATGGCAAATATTGCCAATATTTTAAATTTAGCGACATTACCCGCCACGGAGGGCGATGGCGTGGGAAAGTAGTTAGCGGGGAGCAGGTGGCAGTAAACAGTCATCAGTTAGCAGTTAGCAGTAATCAA
>JAAFIU010000284.1 GCA_013298805.1 Cytophagales bacterium
TTTACCTTTAAGAATTCTGTCTTGGGCAATGATATTTGCCATTGACAAAAAGGTAAAAAGAATGGATAATAGTAAAAATTTGGACTTCATGTAAGTATGAGTTTGGTTTCAAGATGCAAACCTACACACTTCATATAATCCAGACATTGCCTTTATGTTAAGCCTAAATTAATAGACTGTATTAAATATTAAGGTTTTGTAAAACCCTAATATTCAATTATTTATCTTTGAAAAAATATAAATATTCCTATTTTTTTACTTTTACAGATTAATCCTATAACTAAAGCCATGCTTTTCAAAACCTAAATTTTCGTAAAATTGGTGAGCCTCAATCCGCTTTAAGTTACTGGATAACACCATTTTATAACAACCAAATTGACGACATCTATTCATGGCAAAAGCCATCATTTCTTTCCCAATTCCTTGTCCTTGAAAAGCCTCCGAAACAACCACATCTTCCACCACGCCCGACGGTGTACCCACGTGTGCGAGATTATCCATAATTAACAAAGCAAACGTACCAACAACTTGATCATCGACTTTAGCAATAAAGATTTGATAGTTTGGATAGGCAAGCATTTTTTCAAAAAGTTCCTCTGCTTGCTCAATTGAAAGTGTTTCACCTTTATCTAAAACCGTTGCATACAGGTTTAAGATTTGGGGTAAATCGTTTTTAGTAGCGTTATCGACTGTTAACATTAATATTAAGTGGTTTGAAATATGGGTAGTCACTTCAATTTGGGGCAAACTTCCTTTACTACTGGACATACAGGAGTATTATATGGTCAGCGTTTCTAAAAATATGACGGAATACTTAATACAGTGTTTAATAAGTTGAAATAACTTATTAAACACTGCGACAAAACTTATTAGAATCAAAATTCAGTAATTCGGCTCAACTTCCCGAAAGTTCCAGTTCGAATAAGTTATATCATTCTCTATAAACACTGTACTTAATAATATACGCCTATTTCGTGATTTTGAAAGAGTCTAAAATCTTTCCATCAACATCTAATTGCTTTATTATCATCGTTTTACCATCAACATCGGCAACTGTAAGTGAGTGAACATTTGATACAAATTTGTCTGTAAATTTCTGCCAAGAATCAGGGTCATTATTTTGTTCTGGATTATAAAGTGTTTGTCCTCCTGCACCAGTAATCAAATAAATAATTCCATTCGTTTTTGTCTTTGTCTTACCATCAAAATTTTTATCTAATTTCCAACTACCATTTACCACTCTACCCCTAACCGTCTTATTTCCCATTCCTCCCACTAACAAAACTCCTTTTCTATCAGGAACAAATTTCAATGGGAAAGAACGTTGATAATTATGAACGTGACCATTAAATACAACATCAACATTACCTGCTTCAAAAATTGGTGATAAAAGTCTGGTGTGTTGTTGCTCGTAATGTTCACGAGCAGAATTGAATCCTGGATGATGATACATGACAAATTTCCAAGTAGCATTTTTGGCATTAGCTAAATCATTGGCAACCCATTCTTGCAAGCCTTTATCGGTAAAATCTACGTAAGGGTTTGAGTCGAGGACTAACCAGTGAGCATTTCCATAGTCAAATGAATAATTTGCCATTTTCAAATAAGCGTCACCTGCGGCGGCTTGAAATGAAGTTCTGTTGCTCTCAGAGGCAGTTAATGTGGGTACAAGTGGTCCGCCTTCTGTTCCAACTGGCCCGTTTAAAGGTTGATTCCAATAATAAAAGTAAGAAAGAGCATCGGGATATTTATCTAAATCACGAGTATCAAGGTCGTGATTTCCAGCGGCAGCTATCATCGGGATTCTTCGCATAATAGTTGCACCAGATGAATCGGATTTATCGGCATTATAAACAGGCCAAAACTTTGAACGATATTCAGAAATTAGACCTCTTTCATAAACAATATCTCCTGGAACAACTACAAAGTCAGGATTATTGACCGCTAATTGTGTGGCAAGTCTTTTTTGAATGGTCGTTTCAGCACCAATATCTGCAAATGCCACAAAACGATATGGTTTATCGGCGGCAACTGGGGCTTTTGCATCGGACATAAATACTTCTTTACCATCTTTGAAAACCTTGTATTTGAATATACTTCCCGTTTTCAAACCTGTAAATGAAGCACGATAAACCTTGTGCGGAGTAATTCCTGCAATGGCAATTTTCACAAAGGTTGGTGGCGCTATTTTAGTCCATGCCGCATTTTTATCTGTTTGCATTTCAACCGTCCAAACTGAATTATCATCCCCAGAATGCCAAAGTAATTGTAAAGATTCTGCTGATGGATTACTTCCAATTTGAAGATATGGTTTGGCAATAAAAACTTCCTGTGAATAGCCAATTTGACTTAATACGAGACAAAAAACAACTAATAATTTTTTCATGAATTATAAATAGTTAAAATATGAGACAATAATTACTTAATACTATAAACCGAAACCCCAAACGTACCCATTGCAGGAGTTTTTCCATCTTCTTGATAATTAGCACCAGACAAGAAAATGTTATGATTTTTCTCATCGAAAACTATTGTTTTCTGCCCTTTCATCGTGGTAAGCGTCTGAATAACAGTATATTTGTTGGCATCATTTTGTCTAATTACGGTAGCATTTCCTTCACCATTTGACGTAATTATTAACTTCGTTTTCTTGTCGTAAATAACACCATCTACACCACCACCAATTGGGAGTGTATCAATTATTTTACCCGAAATCGCATCCAATACAATCATTGTTTTGGTCTTGCGACAAACCGAAAACAAACGATTATTCTTTACATCCATTGCCAATCCTGTTGGAACTTCATTGGGAGCAAGCGAAAATTTATTTTTAACTTTTAATGTTTTACTGTCTATTTCAACGACTTCATTACTTTCTTCATTATTATTAAAAACGCTTCCATTTTCATTACTCACCGCAAATTCGGGAGCTCCTCCCATTTCAATTATACCAATTACAGCATCTTTTTCTGGGTTAATTACTACGGCATTTCCACTACCATTATTAAATACAAAAACCTGATTTGAAAATTTATCATAAAGAATGGCATCAGCTTTTTTACCAGCTATCATGATGGTTTTCAGAACTTTGTAAGTATTCAAATTAAATACGGTGATAGAGTTATCTGTCCCATTTGAGATGTACCCTTTATTCAATTTCTTTACAGGAGCAATTCCATGCACACCTTTCAACCCCGTAATTTCACCGAGAATTTGATCAGTTTTTAAATCTATCACATGAATTCTGTCAGCGTGAGAAACATAAAGTTTGCCGTCATCAATTTTTTGATAATCCCATTTTCCATCACCAGATGTTATACTGATTTTTTTAGAAAGTTGATAGTTGGGAGCTTGGCTAAATGAAGTATTCAAGTTGGCGAATAACAATAAGCTTACATGGAGGAACACGAAAGTGTTATGACGCATAATATTCTGTTTTTAGGGTTTACAAAACGTAAAACTAAACAGTTATTTTCTATGAAACTTTGAAGATATTACTATTACAATAACCTTAATGAAATAATAATTAACTGTGTCCAAAATTAATATACAGGTAAAATTGCAGTAATAATTTGATGGTATTTTGGGTAAAATTAATAGAACGCACAAAAATCGTGGCACCTCTGGTAGCCTCTTTCTTCTTGATAATTATTGAAGTTATCTCAGTCGGTTGGTCAACCTCATTTTGGGATATATTCTTTAAGAGACTTATATTTCTCACATCTTAAATGGGTTTTGATAATGGTGTTAGGTGAACGCCCAATTTATATTATTGAAAAATCTTCACTTTTGGAGTGCATCAAAACTGTGGGTAAATTACATTTATATTTTAAGAAAATTATTTTGAGATAGCTTATTGAGCCTAATTTGCCTTTAGATGCAATACATCAAAAATCCCAAACCCCTCAATTTTTGACACTATCCTATTTACTACTCAACTAAGCACTATTCAGCTCTACTTGGTAACAAGTCGCTTACATTTCCAAATTAGTGCCATATAAAGCACTTTACAGTGCATTTTTTGCTATATTACTTGAATATATTCAAAAAGTGCCATATATTGCCCTTTTAAATATAATTTTTTAATGAATTTAGCAGAAGAACTCAGAATCAGGCGAGAACAATTGGGCGTTACCCAAGAATATTTAGCTGATTTATCGGGCGTAGGACTCCGAACTATCAAATCTTTTGAAAGCGGGAAAGCCAATCCAAGACTCGAAACCATAACAAAATTATCCGAAGTTTTGGGTATGGAATTGGTATGGACAATCCGTAAAAATACTATTTAATTCAGTTAATCATGCGACAATTAGCCATATATAGGAATAATATTTTAGCGGGTATTCTCACCGAAGAAAATAGACAAAATTATCGGTTTGAATATGATGATAAATATTTATTATCGGATGATAATCAAGCTATTAGTTTAACACTTCCTAAAAGCCAACAAGTATTTCAAAGTAGTTATTTATTTCCTTTTTTCTATAACATGTTGAGCGAGGGTGTCAACAGAAAGTTACAGAGTATGCTTTTAAAAATTGACGAAAATGATAATTTTGGACTTTTAGCAAAAACATCCCAATTTGACACAATTGGAGCAATTACCGTAAAACCTTTACCAATATGATAGACCTAAAATATTGCCCAGGTACATTGACAGAAGGCTTTTCGACGTACAGTCCATCATGTTTGCGTAAAGTATTCCGAAACAAAAAAGTGAGTCATATATTACCCTATCCAAAACCGCAATCCAATGATGGAATGGAGGAATTGTTTATGGAAAACAGAAGGCGAATTTCTATTTCGGGCGTACAGGAGAAATTGAGTTTGTTGTTGGAAAAAAATAAATTGAGACTTACTAAAGAAGGTGAACAAGGTGAATATATCTTAAAACCTATTCCAAGAGATTTGAAAAAAATCGACCAAGTTCCTGCCAATGAACACCTTACAATGCAAATTGCTTCGCAGATTTATGGAATCAATACTGCCGCCAATGCCTTAATTTTCTTTGCTGACGGCACTCCAGCCTACATCACCAAACGATTTGACCTCAAAGAGGACGGCACAAAATGGGGCGTAGAAGACTTTGCAAGTTTGGCAGGAAAAACCAAAGATAATTTTGGAGCAAATTACAAATATGAATTTAGTTACGAAGAAGTTGGAGAACTCATAAAATTATACGTCCCAACATGGAGAATTGAATTAGAAAAATACTTTAATTTATTGACTTTCAACTACTTATTCAGTAATGGTGATGCACATTTAAAGAATTTTTCGTTAGGGTAACTTGGTAAATAGGAGCTAACCGAATAATATTTGGTTGGCTCTTATTCATTTTGTAAAATTTGATTCTTATTAACATTTTTTGTTAGTTTTAGGCAACAACATTTTACCCCACCTCA
>JAAFIU010000234.1 GCA_013298805.1 Cytophagales bacterium
CGACAGTTCTGGATATTGATAGGTAGCGATTGCCCACATTCCTTCTAAAAGGTCTTGAGACTCACTATTTTTCCATTGGACTAATCTTTCAAAAAAGGCGTTATATTGTAAATCATGGATTAAATCCTCCAATTTTTTCTGCATCATTGGGCTTAATGAAGATTCTTCCCAACGGTCTTCCAGATACGGAATAACGGCATCCCCCATTGAACGAATTTTACTTTCAACGTGATTCAGCACTTCGTAATCATCATCATCTAATAAAGAGATTAAGGCTTTAATTTCAGATTGTTTCATATTTTTTGAGCGAAATTAGCGAACTGCAATTTAGTGAATGAGACTCAACAAATTGCCACTTGTTAAAAATACAATAAATTTTGACAAAGACAAACCTTATAATTTTGGTTTAACCCCCTAATTTTAGGACAGATTTTTCAGTTTGTTAGTTTTAGTTTTTTCATATCTATCTCTCTATTTAGGAGGAATTTATATGGGCTTTTGAACTTAACTCCCGAGTGAATTCTTTTGAAATTATAGAATTCTCTAAATTGATTCATGGTAGTGATCGCATCGGTTAAATCATCAAATTCATACCGTTTACAGACTACACTTTCCATGATGCTGTGATATGATTCAATATGTGCATTCTGTTCAGGTGTAGCTGGTTTGGTAAATTCTTGAATGACATTTTTATCTTGAAAATACTGTTGAACTAAGTCAGCGATAAATTGACTACCATTGTCATTTCTGACGTAAAAAGTATCAGGTAGTTCATAAGTTTCAAAGATTTTGTCGAATAAAATAACGACATCTTCTTGACGGATATTCCACTTAATGATATGTTCCATATTCCACCGACTGAAAACGTCAATGACCGTTAGTACTTGAGCATTAGTCTTTTTTCCTTGAATGTAAATATACTTAATGTCAAATCGCAGCGGCGAACCGTTCAAAATAAGTAAATTCCTTGATAGGCTTTGGTACTAATTCTTTCACCCATTGGCGTTTAGTAAACTCACGAGAGCCTTTTTCAGTACATAAAAGGCTATTGGCGTGCATCAGACGGTAAACTTTCTTAGGATTGATAATATAATTTTTCTCGTCTCGTAAGAAATAAGTTACTTTTAAGTACCCATAATCAACGAAAGGTTCGGCTAATAAGGTCTTGATATGTTCGATAACAAGTTCATTATCATCATACCCACCAGTCGTTTTCTGAGTAGTTTTCGAGAAAATTCTTCCTACTTTTTTAGCCTCTATTTTGGGTTTATAGTAGAAAGAACTTCGACCGCATCGGCGGTCCGATAATTTCACAGATTTTGAGGACTAAACTCTTAGTAATTCCTAAGTTAATGCAACTCTGAGCCACTGTCAGTCTGATAGTTTTAGCTAAGGACTTTTTTTTAGAAGTTCGTTTTGAACTCTAATAATTAGTTCTTTTTCAGCCACTAACATTTTGAGCTCATGGTTCTCTTTTTTAATCTTTTCGAGTTCTGGATTTTTGTCCGAAACAGGTTTTGACATAAGTCCTTGTTCTCCATATTTATCAAAATGGCGTTCCCATTTATAAAGTGTGGTACTCGAAATTTCAAGTTGGCGAGAAGCTTTTCCAACCCCTTCTCGCTTCATTAATTGGACAGCTTCGAGTTTCTCTGTGAGACTCCAATTTCTTCTGTGATTGCTCATAATTTCGTAAAATTATTAAAACTTAGTTTACGAAAAATTTGTCCAGTTAATTAGGGGGTTCGGGAGATTTGATATTTTAACTAACCGTTTACACAAAAAGCAAAAGGATAGTTTTTTCTAACAAGTCATTGTTGTAAATTTGTACGATAACTTGTAAATATACTTCTATTCAAATATATACCTTCTAAAATGGGGGATTTCTTCATGAAAATTTTAGTTACAGGCGGAGCAGGCTTTATTGGCTCACACACAGTAGTGGAACTTCACAACGCAGGTTTTGAATCCATTATTTTAGACAATTTTTCAAATTCTGAGAAGAAAGCACTCGAAGGAATCGAAAAAATCATTGGTAAGCCCGTAAAATACTACGAAGCTGACATTAATGAACCATCTACATGGGATAAAGTTTTCAGCGAACAAAAAGTTGATGGTATCATTCACTTTGCCGCTGCCAAAGCAGTTGGTGAATCCGTGGCAAAACCTCTAAAATATTATCGTAATAATATTGCTGCAACGGTTTTGATGCTTGAGAAAATGATGGAATATCAAGTAAATAATTTAGTATTCTCTTCTTCTTGTACGGTTTATGGAGAACCTGATTCTTTACCAGTTACTGAAAATTCTGCCGTAAAACCAGCAACTTCTCCTTACGGAAATACCAAGCAAGTATGTGAAGTTATCATCAAAGATACCGTTACAAGCACACAACATTTTCATGCCATTTCGTTGAGATATTTTAATCCAATTGGAGCGCATGAAAGCTGTTTGATTGGTGAATTGCCATTGGGAGTTCCTGCCAACCTTGTGCCTTTCCTTACACAATCAGTGGCGGGTATTCGTGGACAATTAGCGGTTTATGGTAACGATTATCCAACCCCCGACGGTACGGCGGTTCGTGATTATATCCACGTCGTAGATTTAGCCAAAGCTCACGTTTCAGCCCTAAATTTGTTATTGAAACAACCAGAAGGAAATTATTACGACTTCTTCAATATTGGTACGGGGAAAGGAAGTTCGGTTTTGGAAGTTATCACTGCTTTTGAAGAAGCAACTGGTTTGAAAGTTGATTATGCACTCAAGCCAAGACGTGATGGAGATATTACTGCCGTTTATGCAGATTGTACAAAATCAAAAGAAATATTAGGTTGGCAAACACAAAAATCACTTAAAGACGCTTTGGGTGATGCTTGGAATTGGCAAAAGAAAATAAGTTGATTTTTGTCTGAGCGACCCTATCTGAACTGGGATTTACAGATTTTAGGATTAGAGATAAAAGCAATCCTAAAAATTATAGTTCAAACAAGAATAACACTATATAATTGAATCAAAAACAAATGAAAAAAATATTAATCACAGGTGGAGCAGGATTTATTGGCTCACACGTTGTAAGACTTTTTGTTACAAAATATCCGCAATACCAAATCGTTAATCTTGACAAATTGACCTATGCAGGAAATTTAGCCAACTTAACTGATATTGAGAATGCACCCAATTATACCTTCGTCAAAGGTGATATTGTGGATGCTCCATTTATCGACCAGCTTTTTGCTGAACATCAATTTGACGGAGTAATTCACTTAGCGGCCGAATCTCACGTTGACCGCTCTATTACCGACCCAATGGCGTTTGTGATGACCAACGTAATTGGCACTTGTAATTTATTGAACGCTGCCAAAAATACTTGGAAAGAATCAGGTTACGAAGGAAAACGTTTTTACCACGTTTCAACGGATGAGGTTTACGGAGAATTACACAATCCAGAAGAGTTTTTCTTGGAAACTACTCCTTACGACCCACGTTCACCGTACTCGGCTTCAAAGGCTTCGTCTGACCACTTTGTACGTGCTTATGGAAGTACCTATAAGCTACCCGTAGTAATTACGAATTGTTCAAATAATTATGGTCCAAATCATTTCCCAGAGAAATTATTGCCTTTAATTATTCATAATATATTAAACAATAAACCGCTTCCTGTTTATGGAAAAGGTGAAAACGTAAGAGATTGGTTATTTGTGGTTGACCATGCAAGAGCCATTGATACGGTTTTCCATAACGGTGTTCTTGGCGAGACTTATAACATTGGTGGTTTTAACGAATGGAAAAATATCGACATCGTGATGTTAGTTTGCAAAACGATGGATGCCAAATTAGGTCGTCCAGAAGGAACATCAGAGCAGTTAATCACGTATGTGACCGACCGTGCAGGGCATGACCTCCGCTATGCCATCGACGCTACAAAAATCATGAATGAATTAGGTTGGAAGCCGTCTTTACAATTTGAAGAAGGCTTAGAAATAACCGTCGATTGGTTTTTGAATAATCAGGAATGGTTAGATAATGTGACTTCGGGGAATTATCAGAAGTATTATGAGGGAATGTACGCAAATAGATAATTTTTCGATATTCGATGCTGGTTTTCCGATGTTAGCGTAAAAACTAACATCACACATCGAACAACAAACATCACACATGAAAATATTAGTATTAGGCGGCGTTGGTCAATTAGGTCAATGTATTAGTAAGGTAGCCACAGAAAGAAATATCACATCAATCACTTTTGCCGATGAAATTGTTGGTAATATTTTAGATATTGACGTTTTAGAAAAATTATTTTCAGCAGAAAAACCAACTCATGTTATCAATTGTGCGGCTTACACTGCCGTTGATAAAGCTGAAGACGAAATAGAACTTTCTCGCAAAATCAATCGTGATGGTGCTGAAAATATTGCTAAACTTTGCGTTAAGTACAATTCAACATTACTACACATTTCTACCGATTTTATTTTTGAAGGAAATATACCCACTCTTCTAAATGAAGAAAGTCCCGCAGAACCTATTAGTGTGTATGGACTTACGAAATTGGAAGGCGAAAAAGCAATCATTGATGTTTTAGACCAATATTATATCGTAAGAACAGCATGGTTATATTCTGAATTTGCCAATAATTTCATGAAAACCATGATTAAATTGGGAACAGACCGTGATTCATTAGGAATCATTGCTGACCAAGTTGGAACGCCAACTTACGGCGTTGATTTAGCAGGAGCTTTATTAGATATTATTGCCTCGGAAAAAGAAGCCTACGGAATTTATCATTATAGCAACGAAGGAGCAGTTTCTTGGTACGATTTTGCCCAAGCAATTTTTGAGTTAGCAAACATTGAAGTAGCCGTAAAGCCTTTAAAAACAAGCGAATATCCAACAAAAGCGACTCGCCCAGCTTTTTCAGTGATGGATAAAAGTAAGATAAAAAATACTTTTGGTATTGCTGTTCCGTATTGGAGAGATAGTTTAAAAGTAGCTATATCTGCTTTATAAGCAAATAGTTAAGATAGGTCATATAGAAAATAAACAAAGGTTTTAGAAATGGGTAGCCTACAATCACTCATTCAAAAATCATTCAATCACTCATTAAGAAACCATGAAAGGAATCATACTCGCAGGAGGCTCAGGCACACGCCTTCACCCATTAACATTAGCCGTTAGTAAACAACTAATGCCCGTTTACGACAAACCGATGATTTATTATCCTTTGTCTATTTTGATGCTTGCGGGTATTAAAGAGATTTTGATTATCTCAACCCCTCATGATTTACCACATTTCAAAAAACTTTTGGGTGATGGTTCACAGGTTGGTTGTGAATTTTCTTATGCTGAACAACCTCTACCAAACGGACTCGCACAGGCTTTTGTGATTGGTGAAGAATTTATCGGCGATGACAAAGTTGCTTTAGTTTTAGGCGATAACATATTTCACGGCAGTGGTTTAAGTAAATTATTACAAGCCAATAATGACCCAGAAGGTGGTGTTGTATATGCCTATCAAGTAAACGACCCTGAGCGTTATGGCGTGGTAGAATTTGACAACGATTTTAATGTACTTTCCATTGAAGAAAAGCCCAACGAACCAAAATCAAATTATGCTGTTCCTGGATTATATTTTTATGATAATTCGGTGGTAGAAATTGCCAAAAACATTGCTCCTTCGCCACGTGGAGAATACGAAATTACGGACGTAAATAAAGAATATTTGAAACAAGGTAAACTAAAAGTTGGCGTTTTGAATCGTGGAACGGCTTGGTTAGACACGGGTACATTTGCGTCATTAATGCAAGCAGGACAGTTTGTACAAGTAATTGAAGAAAGACAAGGAATGAAAATTGGCTGTATCGAAGAAGTAGCCTATCGAATGGGTTTCATTGATGCCGAACAGCTAAAAACGATTGCTGCACCATTGGTAAAAAGTGGTTATGGACAGTATTTGTTGAATTTGTTGAAGTAGGGAATTTTTAAATAAATTAAATCCCCGCTGAACTGGTTTAGTGGGGATTTAGTTTATTCAAACTATAATATATTAAAAACGCTGTCGTTTAAGTATTCTTTTTATGTTTAATGAATTAATAAATTTTAAATAAAATCCGTGCATTTAACTACTTTGGAAGAGATAAAAAATAACTTATACATTCTATTTAGTAGTATTTCAAATAGAGAAATAGCATCCCTATTTTGGATTACAGTTTTTTTTATTTTTCTTTTATCAAAAGGAGAAATGAGGCAAATTATAGCTAATTTTTTGAAAATTTTATTTCAAAAAATTATAATTGTAATTTTGTTTTTGTTTTTGCTATATACAAGTTTATTAGTTTGGACTTACAAAAAATTAGGTTTTTGGGATAGTAATTTAGAAAAAGACACAATCCTTTGGGCAATAGGAACTGCATTAATTTTAGTATTTAATTCAGTAAAAGCTCAAAATTTTAGCCATTTTAAAGAAATAATTAAAGATACTTTCAAGTGGGCAATAATTTTGGAGTTTTTAATTGGTTTCTATACATTCAGTTTAACAACTGAACTAATTCTAATTCCATTTCTTACATATATCTATTTTACAATTTCATATATAGAAGTCTTTAGTTATAAATTACCAGCAAATGCAAAAATAGTACATTCATTTTTCAACAAAATATTATCTTACTTTGGAATATTTACTTTTGGATTCGTAGTCTTTAAAACAATAACACAAACTAATGAGCTTTTTACGTTAGACAACTTCAAAAGTTTCTTACTTCCTTTATTATTTACAATTTCCTTCATACCATTTGTTTACATGATTGCACTATATTCAGCTTATGAGCAATTGTGGTTAACGTTGGGTTATAATATCACGAAAAAACAAACTAAAAAAATAAAAAGATTCATTCTATTTGTAGCCAATTTTAATATT
>JAAFIU010000364.1 GCA_013298805.1 Cytophagales bacterium
GGGGACTAACAAATAGAGTTATTGCTAAAATAACAGCATTAACCCTATCTATTTTTGTCAATTATTGCCTTGATTTACCACTATTGGAGGTCAAAAACTTTATATTTTAATTAGCACAACTGGTTACTTATACTTAAAATTCATCTTGAAACTTATTCGTTTTTTTACAAAAATATTATTAATTGCCATTATTCCCTTATTAGCAATTAATGAACTACAAAAGGCTGATTCGATAGCTGAATCACGTTCTGTAAACGACTATTTGGCAACTTTCATTGACAAAATGCACTTACTGAATACCATACCTTCGCCACGTTTAATATTAATGAGTGGTTCAAGTATGGCTTTTGGTGTAGATAGCGATTTATTGTCGAGAGAATTGGAAACACCCGTTGTAAATGCTGCTTTACACGATAATTTGGGCAGTAAATTTATGATGGAACAGCTCAAGGCAACCGTCAAAAAAGGGGATATTGTACTGATTACTTTGGAATATTCAACCACTTCGCTGGGTAATTATGAAGAGCAACTCATTGCTGCAGATTTTTATCCTCCTGCCCAAAAATGGATTAATTTCAACTCCTTTTGGGAGGAATTTTATGCTTATATTACACACAAAGTTTCAAGTTTTCGTTTATTGATTAGTCAATTTTGGACAGGTTCACAAAGCAAACCTATCAATGCAAATGATAATAATTTAAAATCTGCCGTGAAATATTTTGATAAAAACGGAGACTTTATAGGGCATTTAGAAAACCCACAACCTGTTTTTGAATCTCCAGAATTGTCAGCAGGAATAGATTTTGGTCAGCAGATAAATGACATAAATGATTTTGGAGTTTTTGCCAAACAGAAAGGCATTATCGTACTATTTACTTTTCCGAGTTATACAGAAAGTGGTTTTGAGAAAAATATGTCTGCTGTCAAGAAAATTGAGCAAGAATACAGAACTCACCTCAAATTTCCAATTTTGGGCAGTCCTGAAAATTCAGTTTTGGATAATAGCTTTTTCTTCGACAATTTTTATCATTTAAACACACAAGGACGTAAAATTTTCACGTCGAGATTAATTCAACTTTTAGAGCAAGAAGGTATCTAAAAAATACAACTCGTTCAAAACCAATTCATCAAACATATTTTCAAATAAACACTTAATTATCAACAGGTTATAGCATCAATGCCTAATGCCTAAATACCAGCCCACTACTGATGCTTTTCAATTCTATTCAATTTTTAATTTTCTTTCCCATCGTCACGATTTTATATTTTGTGCTTCCGCATCGTTTTCGTTGGGCTTTGTTGTTGGCAGCGAGTTGCTATTTCTACATGGCATTCGTCCCGATTTATATGCTTATTTTGGGTTTTACCATTGTGGTGGACTATTTCGCAGGAATTTACATTGAACAATCCGAAGGAAAGAAACGACAATTCTACCTTACGCTCAGTTTAATTGCTAATATTGGGGTTTTGGCAATCTTTAAATATTTTAATTTTTTGAATGATAATGTTACCTGGCTTTTGAAAGGTTTTGCTCTCGAAAATCCGATTCCATATTTAAAGATTTTATTACCAATCGGCTTGTCGTTTCATACTTTCCAAGCGATGTCTTACACGATTGAGGTTTACCGAGGCAATCAAAAAGCGGAACGTCATTTCGGGATTTATTCTTTGTACGTAATGTTTTATCCGCAATTAGTGGCTGGGCCAATTGAGCGACCACAAAATATTTTGCATCAATTTTACGAAAAACACAACTTTGATTATCAACGAGTTACCGACGGATTAAAACTCATGGCTTGGGGAATGTTCAAGAAAATTGTCATTGCCGACCGCTTGGCAGTGATGGTGAATCAAGTTTATAACGACCCTTATCATCAAACAGGAATGCCTTTGATTGTGGCAACGGCTTTGTTTTCAATCCAAATTTTTTGCGACTTTTCGGGATATTCCGATATTGCTTTGGGTTCGGCACAAGTGATGGGATTTGAGTTAATGAAGAACTTTGACCGACCATATTATTCAAAAACGATTTCCGAATTTTGGCGACGTTGGCACATTTCACTTTCCACTTGGTTCAGAGATTATTTATATTTTTCATTGGGTGGCAATCGAGTTGCAAAATGGCGAAGAGAATACAACCTTTTCATTGTTTTCTTGGTATCGGGTATTTGGCACGGAGCGAGTTGGAACTTTGTTATTTGGGGTGCAATTCACGGATTTTATTTAGTTTTTGCGAACCAAACAGTAGCGTTTAGAGACAAAATCGTCAATGCCATCGGACTACCAAAATTGCCCACACTTTATAAAATTATTCAGATTATAACCATTTTTTGCTTGACCTCCTTCGCTTGGATTTTCTTCCGTGCGGCTGATTTCAAATCGGCTTCTTACATTGCTACCCATTTGTTTACGGGCTTGGGCGAACAATTGCAACAAATTGGCAATAAGGCATTTATTGAGAAAAATATCTTTTTGGGACAAGGCATTACCAATTTTGCTATGGTGGTTTTCGCTCTACTTGTGATGGAAATTGTTCACTTTTTCCAACGTGGTCAAAGCCTTAGAAGCGTCATTAATCAAAAGCCATTATTGGTACGTTGGGTTTTATACTACGGTATCATTTTAGCCATTTTATTCTTAGGAATGTACGACGCTCCTTCGCAGTTTATTTACTTTCAGTTTTAGGGATAAATTGGATTGTGAATGAGAAGGGATTTCTTTATGTTTATTACCACCAAATTGCTGGTCTATGGTAAAACTTACAACTTTTATATCGCAAATTTATGAGATTGGTCTTACTTTTACTCGTTATCATCAGCTCCCCCACCCTCCACATTTTCGGGCAAACCAGAATCATTACTGGTAAAGTAATTGATGAAAACTTAGAAACTGTTGTACATGCTGAAATACTAAATTCTGACAAAAGACTCTTAACTACGACCGATATTAATGGAAAAATCTATTTAGAAATTCCTATTGGTATAAAAAGCATACAAATCCGCAGTATAGGCTATGAACAAATATCAATCAATTTAATACCTGACTGTCAACAGTTAGACATAATACTAATGAGTGATTGGACATACGACTACATAACTCTCAAAAAAGTCGATAGACTACGTATGAAACGATTCAAAAAATTGAATAAACTTCATTTAACGGCTTTTCAGAACGGGTTATTTACTACCGATAAAGCTTGTTACAACCAAACATTTATTCCTTATGTAATACCTCGCTAACCCAGATTCACAATCAGTCTTGCCCGAAACCTTGTTTAGAACATTTTTTTGAGCAAAATCGGAGTCAGCAAGAAAACCCTTTTACTTCTTTAACACAATAAATTTACTTAAAAATAGCTCTATTTTCTTAAAAAAATGCTACTTTTGCAACAATATTTGTAACACGGACACGCAGTCCGTTCATGTCTAAAAAAACGTTCTTTCAGTACACAATGGTAAATAGACGACTTCTCCGAACCAAGGCTTTCCAAAACCTTTACGCCTTCCGCACAGCCGAACGAGCTGATTATCAGTTATACCACGATTTGATTTCAGAATCTTTCCTTCCCAATCTTGATTTAATGATTCCAAAAGAGCAACAAATGCCCAAGCTTGAAGGCTTGCGTAAATTGGCAGAATCTCATTACGAAGCCATTTTGAATAAGAAAGATTTAGAAGATGATTATCCTCTCGATGCTAAAAATGCCGCAAAAAAGAATATTCTCCTTTACCGTGATGCTGTAAAAAGAGACCGTGCCAGAATTACCCAAACGATGGTAGATGAGGTAGAAAATATCTACAATGTCTATTTGAAAATGGTTAATTTATTGCTTGAAATCACGGATATTGCCGTTTGGGATGAGCAACGCCGTTTGGTTGAAACCGACTATCGTACTGCCAGATTAGCCGAAAATAGTGTATTGAAGGCACTCAAAAATCTTAAAACTTTAGAAA
>JAAFIU010000176.1 GCA_013298805.1 Cytophagales bacterium
TTCACGCTCTTTTGCTTCCGCCTGAGCTTTCTGCTCCGCTGCTTCTTTTGTCCGTGCTTGGTCGGCTACAAATAACCGTTCAAAGGTTTTCAACTCTGTTAATAACAAAGCATCTCCCATCAAATGCTGTTTCTGAGAAGTGTTTTGCGGTGCTGCCTGACGTTGGTAAGAAGCAATGCCTTCTCGTGATTTTTTACGGTCGGCTTCAAAAAGTGCCTGTGTGATTCGTTCTCTCGGTACTACGGTTGCTCCTTGTGAAAACTCCATCTTAAACTCCTGTTCATACAGGGGCTTAAATACTTTACTCAACCATTCCTTACGTTGCATTTCTCGGTCTTTTTTTTGGCTATCTAAAAACCGTTCATTTACTAATAAATGTACGTGTTGATTTTTAATACCTTCTTTTTCTCCTCGATGAACAACTATCGTATAACTACACTTTGAAATAGGAGTTTTCTCAATAATATTTTCAGTTCTCAATAAACATTCTTCGGGACTCAAAGAATTAGGCATGGATAAAATATAATTCGTTCTTACTCGTGCATCATGTCTTCCTCGAATACCTAAATCTTTATTACCTAACTTTTCATTCTTCTCTATCAATAACCAATTTTGCAAAACTTCTACTTTACTCTGATATTTTGAATCTTTAAATCCAAGACATTCTCCATCACGTAGATAATAATCTACCCCTCCATGTCCGCTATGTGATACTTTTGAAAACCCCTTTGACATAATAAATTCCGCTTTAGCCGTCTGCAAGACCCCAAAGAAGCGTTGAAGGAAAATAGATAGAACGTAGTGAAGTCTATTTTAATTCAATGCGTATTTGGGCTATATTAGATTTTTTGCTGTTTAATTCTTCAAATATAATACTCATAAATCACATTTAAAAATATTAAATATTACTTTTTTTATTTTAAATATTTTTAAATATTTAACCGTGATATTTATAAAATTCTTAACTTACTTTAAGATATATATTTCTTTTTAATATTATTAATTAAGATAAGCGATGGCTAAATTCACCAAAGAAGAACAAATTAAGATGCTTGAAAATAAGTTAAAGGACTTAAAGGCATCAAACACCCAAGAGCAAAGAAAAATAAGAACTAAAAAACTCATTGAAATTGGAGCGTTCTTCTCTTCAATTATTGATGTGGATTCCATGCACGAAATTATACGTAATGATGCCGATGGTAAATTTAAAAAATATGTCTCTGATTATTACCCTCTCAAAGATAAAATCACCAAACTGGTGTAACTTTTTTTTGCAATAGTTCTTTTAAACTTTTTGTATCTTTTGTGTCTATGAGTTCTTGATTTTCAATCAAGAACTCATAGACACAAAAGATACAAAAAGAATTTCCTTCTTTATTGTCAATAAAGAAGGAAATTTATCTATTTAAAAATAGGATGATTATAGTATTACAATAATGATGTCTGATTTATAAAAACGCTTCATATCGAAAGATTGAAGCGTTTTTATTTTCACCGCTTAATAATTTTTTGCCAAAAATATGACCAACGCTTACGCCAAAACCAAAATCTTTACCTAACATTGTTCCGAATTTGAAATAAAAGCAACAAAAATATATTTGCGTTTTAACTGAAATTCCCGTCGTTGAAAGTCGAAAATTAATATGAACGGGGAGTAAGGTATAAAACGCCACGTACAGCGTGGCGTTACTTTACTTTGTTCATAGGGCTTCGACTCCCTCAACGACGAGTAAGTGTAGCGTTTCACGCTATTTTTTTGTTCAAAATTTGAGAATGAAACCAGTTCACAATTAAACCAGTTCACCATGAAAAAATCTACGTTATCATTATTTTTTAGTTTATTGAGTTTATTTAGTTATTGCCAAGAAATTGATTCTTCGTTCTTTTTTACTAAGATTCCTGTTCATGCGAAACCTATTGATAAACCCACTTCTTTTTCTACCAATAATTATTTACCTACGATTATTCCGCCTTCTCCCAATGCTGCTTCTTGGAGCAAATACGGTGAAATTCCTGTCAATTTAAGTTCGGGATTGCCGAATGTACCAATCCCGATGTACAGTTTAAATGAAAGAAAATTAAAGCTAAATATTGGGCTTGATTATAATTACAGCGGATTTAAGCCCTACGAGCAAGTCAATTTATTAGGTCGTGGATGGACTTTAAAATGTGGTGGTGTGATAAGCCGACTACAAAAAGATATTCTTGATGAAAAAAATGTGAATGGCATTACTGGGTATAGTATTGCGGCTAATACTACGTCAATTAGTCAACTTTTAACGCAAGATGGGCATTTAAACTGTACGGGTAATAACTGTCCAAGTTGCTTTGCTTATCGCCAATGTGACGGAGAGCCTGATATATTCTATTTTTCAATCGGTGATTTTTCGGGGAAATTCTTTTTTGGAGAAGATGGTCAAATTCATGTAGTTTCTGATAGAAAAGTAAAGATTGCTTATCAGAAGTTTACGACTTCCGTTCCGATTTATAACGGTGAATTTACTAACATTTATGGGTTTACCTTAACGACTGAAGACGGAACAATTTACAGATTTGGTGACCCTGCTACGTCTCTAAGTGAGATTGTAGATACCAGACGAAATGTTGAATTTTCTTGGGGGTATAGCACTTTCTCTAACCTTTGTGAAGGGTGTTACAGTAGTAGTATTTCAGCGTGGTATTTACGAGAAATAGAAAGTAGTGAGGGGGATAAAATCACCTTTGAATACACCAATGATTACCGCACGGCAACCAATGACCCTGCTTCTAATAGAACCAGACTTACCTCATCGCCTTATCAGCATTCTATTTCCGCTTCGGATGGCTCATTATTTTCAGAGGAAAACGTTTATAATTATTCTTTCTCAACGGAGAATTTATTGACTAAGATTAAAGCGAGCAATTGGGATGTGGTATTGACGTACAATGATTTAGCCAATGGAAATTTACATACCCTAAAGGATATTAGCTTGAATACCAAAAGTAATACTTTGGCTAAAAAATATCAATTCAGTTATACAGGGCAAAATATTAGGACATTACTTGATAAAGTAACGGAGGTTTCAAGTGATTTAACTGAAAACCCTCCTTATCAATTTCAATATTATTCGAGTTTTCCAACGACCCTTACCTCTGCCTTTGCCATTGATTATTTTGGGTATTACAATGAAAATCAGAATACAAGTTTAGTCCCTGTTTATCCTTATTATGCTAATAGAAACCCAAAGTTTTCATCAACCTTGATTGGAGCGTTGCAAAGAATCACTTATCCAACCCAAGGAGCAACGGAAATTGTGTACGAACAAAACGAATATAGTTTTTTAAGAAATAGTCCTTCGGTGAATGGGTCGAACATTGGCAGACAACCACATGGAGGTCTTAGAATCAAGCAGATAACCGATTATTCAGAAGGAACAACCATTGCTAAAAGCCGAAAATATTATTACAGTAAATTTGATGATAGCTCTCGTAGTAGTGGTATCATTTCAGCCCCATTAAATTTCAATGAATTAAATATTGTCTCGACACAGTCAGGAGGACTGGGACCACCTTGGAATCAAGTACCCAACGTTAATGTAACGTACAGCATCTTTAGTTCAGAGCCTTATTATTCACTTTCGGTGCTTCCCGTTTATTATTTCAATGTAAAAGAAGAAGAAGTGGGGAATGGTTATACGGAACATACCTTTACCTCTCATTTTGATTACAATGATATTTTAGGGGTGAATTATGGCTATGCGACTAATTTAGTGGGACCCGTTGGGTCTTATGATTTTGCAAGGTATATGCCAAAATTAACGAAAACCTATGATATAAATGGGAATTTACTAAAAGAGAAAATTATTGAGTATCAGTTAAGTGATTCGCACACGGCAAGGACTTTATGGAGACAACAAATATTAACGACCGATGGGGGTAGTTTTCAATTTGCCAAAGGTTTAAAGACGATTTCGGGTTGGTTTAGAAAGATATTGGAAACGGATAAAGATTATAGTGGCACTGTTGCCTTTGAGCGAAAGAGCCTTTACAACTACAATAGTAATTTACAAGTCTATAAACAAACTTCTACGGAAGCTAAATCATCTCCAATTGTCTATTCTCCCTCTTATAGTGCTGATTCAAGAGTGATTGAAACGTATTTTTCATACCCTGCCGATTTTCCTAATGATGCGGTGTTGAATGCGATGGTAACTCGTAATATGATTAGCCCTATTATTGAAAAACGCTCACAATTATATGATAATGAAAGTAATCAAGTGTTGTCGGATATTTCTTATGAAAAAACGACTTATAATCAGTTTGGCACGCTGTATCTTCCTTCTAAAATAGAAACCAAAATAGGGAGTGGAACACTCATAACGCCGATTACTTTTAATACTTATGATACTCGTGGAAATTTAACTAAATACACCACAAGAACGGGACAAATCGCCACCATGACGTATTATGGGACTACTGATATAGGGAAAATAGACCTTTTAAAAACGCAGACAATAGGGGGTGGTAGTACAGGAACAGTTTTAAGTAGAAGTACCTCTTATGATTATTTTCCTTTAATTGGATTGAGTTCGGCAACCGATATAAATGGTTATACCCTAACGTATCAGTACGATTCCTTTTCTCGCTTAAAGTCGGTAAAAGACTCTCAGAGTTATCTTTTGAAGGACTTTAATTATCATTATGCGAATCAAGCTGCTTTAACGGGTTTGGGAGTAGTTCCAACCAATGCGATGAATTACGTGATTAGTCGAACCGCAAGGGAAGCCCAAACGGGAACGAGTTTAAGCAGTACCGTAGAAAACACCACGACTGCAATTCAATATTCAGATGGCTTGGCTCGTGGGGTACAAAGTCAAATTTGGAAGGGAAGTCCCGACCAAACCAAGGATATTATTACGCAAACAACTCTTTTTGATGCTTATGGGCGAGCCAATAAAGCTATTTTAGCTACGCCAAGTGATTTAGTCACTGGAGGGTACAAAAGCACCGCACTTGCCTTGGCACAAGCGTTTTATGCTGATAACTCACCTAATACTGAAACCGTTTTTGAAGCCAGTCCCCTAAACCGTCCTGTAAAAGAATACGGAGTAGGTCAGGCATGGAGAACCGCCGACAAATATCTTTTCTATCAGTATTTATTGGCTGGGAATGGCATTACTCGTTTTGATGTAACTACGGATAGTACGGTTACTTGCAATAATTCTTATCCAGCGAGTTCATTACTGAATAATTGTGTATCAAGTGAACAAGGAACACAAACGTATGAGCTGATAGACAAACAAGGACGAGTAACCCATAAATACCAACAAATGGAGTCTGGCTTTGCCATCACTGGTTATGTTTATGATGAAGCGAATGAGGGACGTTTGGCGTATGTGATACCGCCTGAAACGTATAAAAAATTGGGACCTGGACTCATTGAGAATTTCAAGAAAAGTCAGGATATATTTAAAGAAGGCATTTTTAGTTATGCTTATGATGGCATTGGAAATGTAATAGAGAAGCATATTCCTGGGGGAGGAATAACCAGATACGTACTCGACAAATACGATAGAGTGGTACTTGAAAATGACGACAAAGATTCGACTAATCTTTGGAAAATGACCCAATATGATGCCTTGGGTCGCCCCATTTTAAAAGGAATTCTAACCAATATTGGAGCAGCAACCAGACAAACGGTACAGAACAATTTTGATAATTTTGGAAATGTCAGTACAAATTACGCCTACGAAGATAGAGGAACGGATTTATTGGGTTACACCAACCGTAGTTTTCCAACTGCTTATCCCGTATCGGATGCCAATATCAGACAAGTCATATATTATGATGATTATACAACATGGCAAGCCGATGTTAATTACAATTTCAATGCGGCGAATGCTTTTCATGCTCAGGGGCTTGCTAAGGGATTAATGACGGGACAGCTAAAACGAAATTTAAAAACTGGAGCGTGGGAAAAGTTCGTGTATTATTACGATTATCGGGGAAAATTGATTCAAGAGTTTTATCTAAGCAATCGGGGCAATATTATTAGAAAAGACTATCAATATCGTTTCAATGGCGAATTATTAAAAGTTAGAATTGAAAAAAGAAGTGGAGCTAATGTGATTTCGACTAAAATTCTGACTTATCAATATGACCATTTGGGCAGAAAAGTAAAGTATAATCACTTTTTGAATGGCACGGATAAAAGTATTGCGACTTATGGCTACGATGATATTGGACGCTTAAATAAAAAATCCTTTAGCCCTATCAGCGTAATTAACAGTTTACAAACGGGTTCTTGGAATGCCACGACTACTTGGATAGGCAGTAATATTCCAACGCTTTCGGATAATGTAACCATAAATACAGGACATACCGTAACCATTAACACAGGCGAAGCAGGTTCAGCAGGAAGTTTATTTGATAAGGGAAAACTTACCAATAACGGTTCATTCTATTTGGGGAGTTTAAAACCCGCCACAACCGCTACGGAGTTACATAGTCTTAATTATAAATACCATATTAGAGGTTTACGTGGCATAAACTTAGATGACAATAATAATCTAAGAAATACCCTTTTTTCGTTCAAACTAACTTACGAAGAAGATAATACCTATTATGATAACAACATCAGAAATCAGTATTGGAAATCTTCAATTGATGGCATTCAAAGAGCCTACCAATACACTTATGACAAAGCATCACGCTTAATAGGAGCAGCTTATGGGAGTGGTAAAGCTGGAGAAGATTATGCTCTAAATAGCGTTTCTTATGATGACAATGGAAACATTAAAACCTTATCAAGAAATGGAGCGACCAATAGTAATTATACCGCTTTTGGCAATGTGGATAATCTTACTTATACTTATCAAACCAATTCCAATAAGTTACAAAAAATAGCGGATGCCACCACGTCAAACGCTGATTTAGGAGATTTTAGAGATGCAAGTAATACCGATAATGATTATACTTATTGGCAAGATGGGAGTTTAAAGAAGGATAAAAATAAAAAGATTGCTTCGATTACTTATAATTATTTAAAGTTACCCGAAGTGATTACTTTTGAGAATGCAAGAACCATTACCACAGAATACGATGCAGGGGGGACAAAACTTAAAAAGATTGATTCTAATGGTGAAACAACTGATTATGAGGAAGATGAAATTTATGTCAATGGTAATCTGTATCAGACTTCCCACGATGAAGGTAGAATTGCCAATGGTATTTATGAGTATAATATTACCGACCATAACAACGATTTAAGGGTTTCCTTTAGAGATTCATTGGGGATTGCCGTACCAACTCAAAGTATTTTTTATGACCCTTGGGGTTTGAGCATGAAGGGAATGGCGATAACTCGCAATCCTACCAACTTCAATAAGTACCAATTCTTAAATCGGGAAACTCAATTTGAGACGGGCTACATTGATTTAATTCATCGTCAATTTGACCCACAAATAGGGCGTTTTACGTCACAAGACCCTGTTATTGATGGGCAGGAGCATTTAAGTCTTTATCAGTATGGTTGGAATAATCCTATTTTGAAGCCTGACCCTGATGGGCTTGTTCCTCCTTGTTGCGGTGGTGTTACTTCTTTCGTAATGGGGTTCACCCATGCCTTTAATGAAGATGTTTCTCCTGTACCTACAAGTTTGGTCAATTCAGAAGGTGGACGTAATTATTCAAGTGGAGCAGAGTTAGGTCATAGAGCTGCTATGTTGGTAGGAGCAATTGAAATAGGCTTAGGAGGTGGAGCTGTGGGAGGTGCTGCTTATGCAACAGTTACAACCGCAGGAGTTGCCGCACCTGTTGCCGCAGAAGTAGCATTAGGAGGTTCTGCCGCAATTGCTCATGGTGTTTCAACCATTAAAAATGCGGAAAGAAATTTGAATTCGGAAGGAAAATATTCTGATTTAAAAGAGCCTCGTAAAGTGGGTGATGGTTTAGCTACTACACCAGCTCAAAGGAAGAGAATTTTAGAAGAAAATAAAAAGAATAATGGAGGTGTTTTAAAGAGTGATGGAGATGGAAGAACATTAAGTCCTCCTAAACAAAGTAAAAGAGGAGAAAAAATGGATATGAATCAAGCTGAGGTTGACCATATAAAAGCCCGTTCAAAAGGAGGGTCTAATAGCAATTCTAATCAAAGAGTCATTTCAAAAGAAGAAAATTTAAAAAAGGGAAATAGAGAAAATTAAAAATATGAAGAAATTTCAAGATGATTTAGATACCGCTGTTATTACTACAAAATATGTATTAGATAGTGGTTCTCCTATACTATTTGTCAATCATTATGATGATGGTTTTTGGGAATTTTTAGGTAGCGAAAATAATTTATCTGATGAAGATTTTAAAATTGTTTCATTAGAGGAAATGTTAAATATAGATTCTTCTATTATTGAAGTATCTGATTTACCCTATGAAGGAAAGGCATATAGACAAGATATAAATCAACTTTGGCAAATTATTATATAGACTATTTTAATTAAATACATAGGTGTAGAACGTATATATTAAGATTGCCCAAATGGTTTCCGTTTGTGCAACTTTGTTTTACACTTTTTAAAAATAAATTGATAAACCGTTCTATGAAAATATATCAACATATAAAAATATTATTTGAGCATAATAATGCTCCAGAAGGTGGATATGGTATAGAGAGTGCTTGGGCTATTCCAATAAATGAAGACTCTTATAAGATAGATAACATTTTATTTTATGCCCCAGAATACTCATTGGGTGATATTGTTAGCGTTGAAAATAGAGATGGAGATTTATTTGTTACTGGTTTAATTAAGGAATCAGGGCATAGTACGGTACGAATTATTTTTAATAATAAAAATTTAGTTTCTGAAACGAGAGATATTCTAAAAGCGATGGGATGTGAGTCCGAGATTAGTGAAGTTTCAATTCTTATTTCTGTCGATATTCCAGCAAATGTAGATTATTCTTTAATAAAAGAATATCTTGAAAAAGGTGAAGAATTATTAAAGTGGAGTTATGAAGAATCTTGTATAGCTCATAGTATCTCGTAATGAGGTTTTCATAACAATTTGCCGAAAATATACGGTTTTCAACTATTCGATTAGTTGATACTTACAGAGTCAACTTATTAACGTATTATCTACTCAAAAAATGAGTGCAAAAATATCCTATAATATCATTCAAATAGTGGGCATTAAAAAGATGATAATAGGTTTTAATTAACACCCATAATTCATTAGTTTTCAACTGTTTAATTATCAAAAAATTATAAAAAAGTTCTATGAAAGTATATCAACCTTGTCTCAATAAAAACTTAATTGTACTGAATCAAAAGACCTCAAAAAAAGTATTGCTCAAAGATGTAATATTGTTAAGAGCTGAAACAAATTATACCCATTTTATACTCAGCTCAGGTACAGTAATATTAGTGGCACACTCAATACGTTTTTTTGAAGATTTTTTAA
>JAAFIU010000046.1 GCA_013298805.1 Cytophagales bacterium
GATGCTTTATTTATCGTAATATTTTTTTAAAACGTATCTGATAGAAGAATATGAATTTATCAAAGCGGCTTTTACTTGATTTTTATTCATCCATTCTAATTTTTCAATATCTTCTTCAACTTGTGGTTTCATTTTAGAATCATTCAATAAATCCATTGAATACCACTTGGTTTGTTTCAGAATATCTACGTTTTTATAAGTGTAAGTGTGAAAAGTGGTACAAATCTTTTCTCCTAATTTTGCTTTTACGCCACATTCTTCTTCCACTTCTCGGATGGCGGCAATCTTTGAACCTTCTCCTTTATCGAGTTTTCCTTTGGGTAAATCCCATTTTTTCAAGCGATACATCATTAATATTTGCCCAAAATTATTTCTGACTACCCCACCCGCTGCTTTCAATACTTTATACTGCGACTTGATAAGCTGTTCGGTTGCTTCTTTATTGTCGGAAATTAGAGTAATTGACTGTAAATGAGACAGTTGTTCTGTTTTGATGATGGTAAATAGTCGATTGATGGTGGGTGAAAGCACGTTGATAATCATAACATGACCTTCTAAATTTTGGGGTTTTATGGCTTCCAATTGTGCATCAATCAAGTGGTCAAACTCAGTGGTGGACAAGGTTTGAGCCTTTTTATGTCCGATAATTTTAATAACAAATTCGTTAATGAAAATAATCATTTTTAGGGTGGTTCTCTGTTTGTTTTTCAGTTCCATCTTTTGCAACCAAGAACAAAATTAAACTTTTGTAATGAAACATTACTGAGAGTTTCTAATTTTGCAGGTAGAAATTAACAAAACCATAAATGACACAACGTACTCTCGCTGAAAATGTCGCTTCAATGTTGCTTGAAGTTAAAGCCGTTCGCCTAAGTCCTGACCAACCTTTTAAATGGGCTTCAGGGTGGAATTCTCCAATTTATTGTGACAACCGTATCACACTTTCATACCCAAAAGTGCGTACCGCCATCAAAAATGGTCTTGCTTCTGCCGTACAAGCCTATTTTGGGGATGTTGATATTATTGCGGGTGTGGCTACTGCTGGTATTGCACAGGGTGCATTGGTGGCTGATTGGCTGGAATTACCTTTTTGTTATGTGCGTCCTGAACCTAAAAAACACGGAATGGGCAATCAAATTGAAGGGGCAAATATCAAACCTGGACAAAAAGTAGTCCTTATCGAAGACTTAGTTTCTACGGGAGGAAGTTCATTGAAAGCCGTTGAAGCTCTGCGTGAAGCAGGAGCAAACGTATTAGGAATGGTTGCTATTTTTACTTATGGTTTTGAAATTGCCAGAAATAATTTTGCAGATAAAGGATTAAGTTTTTATACTTTAAGTGATTATGAAACACTTATCGGTGAAGCTGTTAAAAAGAATTATATTACTGAAAGTCAAATGATTACACTTCAAGAATGGCGTGCAAATCCTGCAGAATGGGGAGTGTAGTTCAGTAAACAGTGAACAGTAATCAGTGAACAGTTATCAGTAAGTAGTAATAAATAATCAGTGTATAATCAACACTGAAAAGGAAATGAGTTTCAAGTTTCATTCTTCGCACAAACTGATTACTAATAACTGATTACTGTTCACTAATAACTGACCTTATATTTTTTCCCTACCAAAGATTTTACAAATCCTTGAAATTCAAGGTTCAGCAACAATGATGAAAGTTTAGCCATTGAAATTTGAGATTGCCAAGCCAAATCATCAATGTGCATTTCTTGGTTTTTGTGGAGTAATGCCATTACTTGACTTTCTTCTTCGGTGAAATTTGAAAAATCAATGGCTGATTCTTTACTTTTATTTTTTTCGTGTCCTGCCAAATCCCAATTGAGGGCTTCTACTATATCTTTTATGCTCGTAAAAATCTGAGCTTTATTTTCCTTAATCAATTTATTACAACCTTCCGAAAACGACTTTCCAATTTGTCCAGGAACAGCAAAAACGTCTCTGTGATAGTTGTTGGCGTATTCTGCCGTAATTAAAGCACCTCCTTTTATGGCGGCTTCTACCACAATGGTAACGTCCGACATTCCCGCAATAATTCTATTTCTTTGTGGAAAAAAGCGTTGGTCGGGCTGTGTGCCAAAAGTTTGCTCGGTCAATAATCCGCCAATTTCTTGCATTTGAATCGACGTATTTTTGTGTTGATACGGATAAATCAAATCAATGCCACTCGCCATCACGCCAATGGTTGGAACATTATTTTTAAGACAAGCTTTATGTGTTACGATGTCAATTCCATAAGCTAAACCACTGATGATTAGCGGATTGAAACTGGTCAATTCCGAGACTATTTGCTCTGTGACATCTTTCCCATATTCAGTGGATTGACGAGTACCAACAATAGCCACCGTTTTGGTAGTGTTCAAATCAGCTTTGCCTTTGTAGTAAAGCAAAACGGGAGAATCGTACAAAGTTTTGAGCCGATTTGGGTATGTTTTATCGGTATAAAAAAGTAGTTCAACGTCTTGTTTATCAGCTTCTTGAATAATTTTCCAAGCGTTTTCCAAAACCGATTTGTCTTGCAAGTTTTGGGCGAGTGTTTTACCAATATTCGGAATTTTGAGGAGTTTTGGGACTGGCGTTTTGAAAACTTCTTCTGCCGAACCGCAATAGCTAATAAGCTGACGGACAAGTACATCGCCAATTTTTGGAATGAGTGTAAGGGCTATTTGATAGAGTTTGTCTTGTGAAGTTTGCATTAATTTGTAGGGTGAATTTTATTAAAAGTAGAGATTGTTTGTTGGTAGATTTTGGAGGTTTTAAAATGTATTAATCACTTTCATACTCTTCATTTAGTTCTCCATTGTCACTTTTTTCCAAAGAATCTCTTAGAAAGGTCATGAATGATTTTACTTCAATTAACTTATCTATTACCACTTGATTGGTATTTTTCTTTTTCTTTTTGCTTTCCAAAGCTTTTTTTGCTCCGTCAATTGTATATCCTTGTCCGTCAACCAATTCTACAATTTCTTTGAGGTGTTTTATATCGTCTTGAGTATATTTCCTATCTCCTGCTCTGTCACGCTTGGGTTGAAGTGTAGGGAATTGTTCTTCCCAAAAACGAAGCTTAGAAATGTTCATTTCAAACATCTGGGCAACCTCAGAAATTGAATAATAGCGTTTGGTTAGTTCCATAAATTAAAAACACGGTTAGGATTGTGTTTTGAAAACAAAGCGGATTAATTTGAGAAATCTGTATTTAGTTTTCGTAACCTGTCAGGTATCAAAGACAATTTTATGTAAATTTGCAGACTTTTTAATTAATATTTGAATATTTTTCAAGTTAAGAAACAAATTATGATTTCGGAAATGAAAAATCCCAAATCATAAATCGTAAATCCGAATTCCAAATGACTTCCAGACAAATACGTCAGCAATTTTTAGATTTTTTCGCATCAAAAGGTCACTTAATTGTACCTTCTGCACCACTTGTGGCAAAAAATGACCCGACTTTAATGTTTAATAATTCGGGAATGGCTCAATTCAAAGATTTTTTCTTGGGTAATGGTACGCCTCCATCAAAAAGAATTGCCGATACTCAAAAATGTTTGAGAGTATCAGGAAAGCACAACGATTTAGAGGACGTAGGATTTGACACTTATCACCACACCATGTTTGAAATGTTAGGAAACTGGTCGTTTGGTGATTATTTCAAAAAAGATGCCCTACAATGGTCTTGGGAGCTTTTGACGGAAGTTTATAAATTACCGAAAGACCGAATTTACGTTTCTGTTTTTGAAGGAAATGAAAAAGATGGCGTTCCTTTCGACCAAGAAGCATGGGACATTTGGAAGGAAATGGTAGGTGAAGACCGTATTATTCTCGGAAATAAAAAAGATAATTTCTGGGAAATGGGCGATACTGGTCCATGTGGTCCTTGCTCAGAAATACACATAGATTTAAGAAATGCAGACGAAGTAGCCGCAGTTTCTGGAAAAACATTAGTAAATGCCGACCATCCGCAAGTGGTTGAAATTTGGAATAACGTATTTATGCAGTTTGAGCGTATGGCAGATGGTTCGCTTGTGTCACTTCCTGCCAAACATGTAGATACAGGAATGGGTTTTGAGCGTTTGTGCATGGCGATTCAAGGCAAACAGTCGAATTATGATACCGACGTTTTCTCAAATACTATTAAATTTATTGGCGATAAAGCAGGTAAAACTTATGGGGACGAGAAGTGGGCGGACATTGCATTAAGAGTAATTTCTGACCACATTCGTGCGATTGCTTTTGCTATTGCCGATGGACAATTACCTTCAAATAACAAGGCTGGTTACGTAATCAGACGTATTTTGCGTCGTGCGGTTCGTTACGGATATACTTATTTAGGATTCCGTGAGCCGTTTATGAATACCATTATTCCATTATTGGCAGACCAATTTGATGGCGTTTTCCCAGAATTGAAAGCACAACAAGATTTTATCCAACGAGTGATTTTGGAAGAAGAAAATTCATTTTTGAGAACTTTGGAAAATGGCTTGAAACGTTTAGACGAAATTGCTGTTCAAACTGAAAAAGGTGGCGTAATCAACGGAAATATCGTATTTGAATTATCAGATACTTTCGGTTTTCCAGTGGATTTAACGGCTTTAATTGCTCGTGAAAAAGGACTTTCAATTGATGAAGAAGGTTTTAAAACTGCTTTGCAAGCTCAAAAAGACCGTTCTCGTAAAGATTCAACCAAAGAAGCAACTGATTGGGTGATTGTTTCGGATGAAGATTTTGACTTTGAATTTGTGGGTTATGACGATTTTGAGACCGAAGCAAAAATTATCAAATACCGTAAAGTAAAAACCAAAACGGGTGAAGAATATCACATCGTTTTGGATAAGACACCTTTCTACGCAGAAATGGGTGGTCAAGTGGGAGACAGTGGGCAGTTATCAGTTATCAGTGAACAAGGAACAGTAAACATTAAAGTATCTGATACCAAAAAGGAAAATGATTTATTTATTCATATTTCAACGGATAAAAAGGCGGGTGAATTCCTTTCAAATATTGATGCAGGAAATATTGTAACAGCCAAAATTGATTCAGTACGCAGACAAAGAATTACGCAAAATCATACGGCTACGCACTTAATGTTGTCGGCGATGCGTCAGGTTTTGGGTTCTCATGTTTCTCAAAAAGGTTCTTATCAAAATGAAGACATTACTCGTTTTGACTTTGCACATTTCTCGAAAGTAACAGACGAAGAATTAGCTCAAATTGAAACGATTGTCAATGAGAAAATTCGTGAGAATATTGCTTTGGACGAAAAACGCAATGTGCCAATTCAAGAAGCAGTTAATGCAGGAGCAACGGCTACATTTGGCGAAAAATACGGTGATTTTGTAAGAGTAATTACCTTTGACCCTCAATTCTCGGTAGAACTTTGTGGAGGTACGCACGTGCCTGCAACGGGTGAAATTGGAATGTTTAAATTTGCGGCTGAAAGTTCAGTTTCTGCGGGTGTGCGTCGTGTGGAGGCATATACGGGTGAAAAAGCTTTGTCGGTTATCAATGAGCAGTTAGCTATTATCAATGAAATCAAGGAGCTTTTCAAAGGACAGTCAGATATTGTGAAAGCCGTGAAAACTTTGCAAGAAGAACGTAACGCTTTAGCTAAAAAGATTGAAGTTTTAGAAAACGAAAAACTCCAAGAAACAAAAGAAAGATTATTTGCGAAGATTATTTCGGTAGGAGATATTAACATGATTGCGGAAGTTGTTGAAGTGCCTTCTGCGGATGCTTTGAAGCAATTAGCGTATGAGTTGAAAGCAAAAATCGGTGATTTATATTGTGTTTTGGCAGCAGAAGTAGCAGGAAAACCACAATTAGCCGTAATGATTGCTGACAATTTAGTTGAAAGCAAAAAACTAAATGCTGGACAAATTATCCGTGAAATGGCAAAAGAAGTAAAAGGCGGCGGCGGCGGACAAGCCTTCTTTGCAACTGCGGGCGGTTCAGATGTTTCTGGATTGGCAAAAGCTGTTGAGAAAGGGAAGAGTTTTGTGGCGTAGTCATTTAGTGATTGAGTGAATTGTGATTTAGTGATTACTATACAACGCAATCAATCAGTTTCAAAATCCCTAAAAAAGAAACTTTTTAGGGATTTTTAGTTGTTGATTTTTTAGATGAAAAAATATATTCTACATATCGTCAATATCATTTCATTATCATTGATTTTAATGATAATGAGTTTTGGAATAGTGGTATATGCTTATTTTGAATATAGTAAGTCTATTGCAATTGAACCTCAGTTTTATTGTGGAGTGATTGATATTCAAAACAATCCAACTGCTTATACATCAGAACAGTTTGAAGGTGAGTCATTATTCAAAAATAACTGTGCAACTTGTCATGCTGCAACAGATGAAGCCATAGTTGGTCCAGGTTTAAAAGGAATTACTCAAAGAAGACCAGTAGAATGGATTGTCAAGTGGGTGAATAATCCTCAAAAAGTAATTGCGAGTGGTGATAAGTATGCCGTTGATTTATACAACAAGTTCAATAAAACACGGATGACCGCTTTCCCAAATCTTAAAGAAAAGGACGTAAAAGCTATCTTATCGTACATAGATTCAGGTAATTGAGTCAATACTTAATGTTCAAAAATCTTCCAATACCTTTCTCAAACATTACCGAAGCCATCCAAAAAATGAATGATTTGGGTAGTAAACGTATTCCGTTTCTTTTCGTGATTGATTACGAAATGAAGCAGCCCGTGGTATTGACTTTGGAAGAAGTTGAGCAGGAAAATATTTTCTATAAAATTAATGAGAAAACAAATTTTTCCTTCGGTGAAAATCCCTACGAAAAGCTGCTTTATTTAGAAAAATATCCCATCAGTTTTCAAGAATATCAACAATCTTTTGATATTGTAAAACGTGCTATGTTGCGTGGCGATAGCTTTTTGACGAATTTGACAAAGCCAACACCTATCAAAATTAATTTGTCTTTGCAGGAAATTTTCCAGAGAAGTCGGGCGAAATATCAATTATATTTTAAGGATAAATTTGTCCTCTTTTCTCCCGAAATATTTGTCAAAATTGAAAATGGAATTATTTCATCTCACCCGATGAAAGGTACTATTTCGGCAGATATTCCTGATGCAGAAAACGTGATTTTAAATGATAAAAAAGAATTTGCCGAACATACAACCATCGTCGATTTAATCAGAAATGATATAAGTATGGTGGCTGAAAAAGTTTGGGTAGAAAAATTTCGATACATTAGCCGAATCCATACACACGACGGAGATTTATTACAAGTCAGTTCAGAAATTTGTGGAAAATTACCCGATAATTATCAAGAACAAATTGGAACACTTTTGTTTAAATTATTACCCGCAGGTTCAATTTGTGGAGCTCCAAAACCACAAACTTTAGCCATAATTAAACAAGCTGAAAACTACGACAGAGGCTTTTATACGGGTATATTTGGCATTTTCGACGGTGAAAATTTAGATAGTTCCGTGATGATTCGCTTCATTGAGAAACAAGATGATGGCAGTTTAATCTTCAAAAGTGGCGGTGGAATAACGGTATTTTCAGACGTAAAATCTGAATACCAAGAAATGATAGATAAAGTTTATTTACCGATATAAATGTAACACGATTCTCCAGAATCGTACAATTAGTGATACGATGTAAATGTAACACGATTCTCCAGAATCGTACAATTAGTGATACGATTCTGGAGAATCGTTGTACATTTTATGTGGAAACAAGAAATACATAAAGTCTTAAAAACCAATCAGATAGCGTTTGAAGTTAATCAAACCATATCTGTGTTTGAAATATTATATTTACCTGACTTTCAATTGTTTTTACATCTAATTGACCTCCAAAATTTTCCTTTAAAGGCTCTTCCAATTACTTATTTTCAATTACTTTCTGAAAGTATCAACCAACAAAATCAACGAATTATTCACCTTTGGGAAGACGTTTGGATTGATAAACAAGACTTAGTTCAATCTCGAATTTTAGCAATGATTGGTAAATTCTCACGATTGAATGCCAGACATTGTTTTATTGAAAGAATTGATATGCCAACTGCCGATAAGTTTTTGAATGACAACCATTTGCAAGGTTCTGTTAAAGCAAAATTCAAGTACGGATTATTTCTGAAAACTCAATACGTTGAGAAATTTTTAGATAAGCGAAGTATTGAAAATGAGTTAATTGCGGTTGCCACTTTCAGCGGTGGACGAACTTTTAAAGAAGGTGAGCGTAAAGGTTTTCGGTCGTATGAGTTAATCCGTTTTGCTTCTTTAAAAGGTTTTGTGGTTGTGGGTGGTATGGATAAATTGTTAAAGGCTTTTATTGCCGAACACTCCCCTGATGATATTATGTCGTATGCCGACCGAGATTGGTCGGATGGAAGAAGTTATTTGAAATTAGGCTTTTCAAAAATAGGCTTATCAAAACCTCAATGCTTCGTTTTGGATAAAAAATCAAATCAACGCTTATTAACTACTGAAAGCAATTATGAAATTGTCAATGCTGGAAGTATCAAATTTGTGAAAATACTAAAGTTAAATTCATAAAATACAGCTTAGTGATGAGTTATGCGTGATGAGATATGAGTTTTAGTAAATTATGTTTTAATTTTGCAATATCAGTAAACAGTAAACAGTAAACAGTAAACAGTAAACAGTTACCGCATATTCAGTAAATGACAAAAAATATTTTTTATTTACCGAATATTTCTAATTGATTATTGAATACAGTCCACTGATACTGATTACTGTTCACTGTTTATTGATAACTGAACAAATGGAATACAATTATAGAGAAGTAGAACAAAAATGGAGACAGTTTTGGGAATCAAATGAGACTTTCAAAACTGAAATTGATACCACTAAACCCAAATATTATGTCTTGGATATGTTCCCATATCCATCTGGGGCTGGTTTGCACGTTGGGCATCCGCTTGGGTATATCGCCTCCGATATTATTGCTCGTTACAAGCGTTTGAAAGGTTTTAATGTTTTGCACCCAATGGGTTTTGACTCTTTTGGGTTGCCTGCCGAACAGTACGCTATTCAAACGGGGCAACATCCTGCCATCACTACCGAAGAAAATATTACCACTTATATCCGTCAACTAAAACAAATTGGTTTTAGCTACGATTGGAGCAGAGAAGTGCGTACTTCGGACTCAAAATATTATAAATGGACGCAGTGGATTTTCATGCAATTGTTTAATCATTATTACGATAAGGATGCAAACAAGGCTTTGAAAATTGCTGATTTGGTGGAAAGATTCGTAACGTCAGGAAATAAATCGGTTAATGCAGTTTGTGATGAAGATACGCCTATTTTCACTTCGGAAGCATGGAATTCAATGAGCGAATTTGACCAACAGTCGATGTTGTTAAAATATCGTTTGACTTATCCTGACGAATCGGTTGTAAACTGGTGTCCAGGTTTGGGAACTGTTTTGGCAAATGACGAAGTAAAAGATGGTGTTTCGGAACGTGGAGGATTTCCTGTTGAGCAGAAAAAAATGAAGCAATGGGCAATGAGAATCACTGCCTACGCTGACCGTTTGATTGACGGATTGAATGATGTGGATTGGTCAGATGCTTTGAAAGAACAACAACGTAATTGGATTGGTAGAAGTACGGGTGCAAGCGTTCGGTTTGAGGTACTAACCCCTAATCCCCAACCCCTAACTCCTAAAAATATTGAGGTTTTCACCACAAGAGTAGATACCATTTATGGCGTTTCATTCATGGTGATTGCCCCAGAATTGGAATCAGTGCCGTTTTTGACTACACCAGAACAAAAAGAAGCCGTCGAAGAATACATAAAATGGGTAGCTTCTCGCAGTGAATTAGACCGTATGTCGGAAGTGAAAAAGGTTTCGGGTGTGTTCACAGGAAGTTATGTAATTAATCCTTTCAACGACGAAAAAGTGCCGATTTTCTTGGCTGATTACGTTTTGGCGGGTTACGGAACGGGTGCCGTAATGGGCGTTCCTTCGGGTGACCAACGTGACTGGAATTTTGCAACGCATTTCAACTTGCCGATTATTCCAATTCTTGACGCTCAAAAAGAGATTGAAACCCAAGCTGATAATACCAAAGATGGAAAATATATCAATTCGGGGATTATCAACGGAATGGAATACAAAGAAGCAACCAAAACGTTAACGACTTATTTGGAAGAAAAAGGCATCGGAAAAGGTAAAATTCAATACCGTTTGAGAAATGCCGTTTTCAGTCGCCAACGTTATTGGGGTGAGCCAGTTCCAGTTTATTTTAAGGACGGTTTGCCGCACTTGATTGAAGAGTCAGAATTGCCATTAGATTTACCCGTAATTGACAAATATTTACCAACCGAAACGGGCGAACCACCTTTGGGACGTGCGGAAAACTGGAAATATAAAGGCGAATATGAATATGAACTTTCTACCATGCCAGGATGGGCGGGTTCTTCTTGGTATTGGTATCGTTATATGGATGCCCAAAACGAGCAAGAATTTGCTTCGCAGGAGTCAATCAATTACTGGAAAGCCATTGATTTGTACATCGGAGGTTCTGAACACGCCACTGGACATTTATTATACAGCCGTTTTTGGAATAAATTCTTGAAAGATTTAGGATTAGTGCCAGAAGAAGAATTTGCTAAGAAATTGATTAATCAAGGCATGATTCAGGGACGTTCTAATTTTGTTTATCGAGTGAAAGAATCAGAAGGACAGGGTAAAAAGCCTGTTTTTGTATCATTTGGATTAAAAGATAAATACGAAGTAACTCCTCTTCATGTGGACGTAAATATTGTGAGTAATGAAGTTTTAGATATTCAAGCCTTCAAAAATTGGCGTTCTGAGTATGCTGATGCAGAATTGATTTTAGAGGACGGAAAATATATATGTGGAGTTGAGGTAGAAAAAATGTCGAAACGTTGGTACAATGTAGTGAACCCTGATACCTTAGTGGATAAAGTGGGTGCTGATACATTACGTTTGTACGAAATGTTCTTAGGCCCATTGGAACAAGCAAAACCTTGGAATACCAATGGAATTGACGGTTCATTTAGATTTATCAAAAAAGTTTGGCGTTTGTTCTACGACGACCAGTCGAATTTCAAAGTAAAAGATGAAGCACCAACACCAGCGGAATTGAAGGTTTTACATACCGCTATCAAGAAAGTTGAGGAAGATTTAGAGCGTTATTCGTTCAATACGGTTGTGTCAACGTTGATGATTTGTGTGAATGATTTAGGTTCGTTGAAATGCTCTAAAAAGGCAATTTTGCAAGAATTAGTCATTTTGATGTCGCCATATACGCCACACATTGCCGAAGAATTATGGACATTATTGGGTAACGAAGCAGGAACGATTTCTTACGCTTCATTCCCGAAATTTAATCCGAGTTATTTGGTAGAAGCCAATTTTGAATATCCAATTTCAATTAATGGAAAAGTGAGAGCCAATATTTCATTCCCAACGGATGCACTTCCAGCGGATATTGAAGCAGGTGTTTTAGCCAACGAAATTGTTCAAAAATGGTTGGAAGGCAAAGCACCTAAAAAGGTAATTGTTGTTCCGAAAAGAATTGTGAATGTGGTTCTTTAAAAGAGGACAGGATGCACGGAGATAGGAGGAAAGGATGCACGGAGACAGGAATAAAATAACGTTAAGGATAATTTTTCTTACTTCTTTATATTCGTTCCTTCTTCCTGTCTTCGCTCCTCCTATCTCCGTTTCTCTTCCTTAAAGATTTATTCGTTTCACCTTATTGTAAAAACGCCAGCTCAAAAGGCTTGCCGAAGCGAATAATGCCAAAGTCAAGCCAATCCAAATGCCAACGTGTTTTAAATCGTAATTAAATCCTAAAATATAACTCATCGGTAAACCTACGCCCCAATACGCAAAAACGGTGATTAACGTGGGTACATTGACGTCTTGAATTCCTCGTAAAATTCCCAAACTCACGGCTTGAACGCCATCAAAAAGTTGGAAGAAACCACCCCAAATGATTAGTTCCGCCGCTAAAATTATTACTTGTTCATCTTTAACATAACTGGCAAATTCTACGTTGAAAATCAATAAAATGACGGTGCAAAATCCCATGAAAACTAAGCCTAAAACTAAAGCTGTTGTTCCCGCTCTGAAAATACCAATTCGACTTTTTTCGCCTAAACTCGCCCCAACTCTGATTCCCCCAGCGGCAGCAATGCCCGTAGCAGCCATATAGGTCATCGAAACGTAGCCAATTGCTACTAAGTGGGCTGCCTTGTGTTCAATACTAATCCAACCCATCATCACAACTGCTCCGTAAAATGCTGCAATTTCAGAAAAACCTTGTAAACCACTCGGAATGCCAATTTTTAAAATACTTCTCACAATTCTATCCAAACCTTTAAACGATACTTTTTCTTGAAAATATGCTTTGAAGGTATCTGTTTTAAAAATAAAATAGGCAAGAGCCAACATCATATAGATTCTTGATGTTAAGGTTGCTACTCCTGTTCCATTTAAACCCCATTTAGGAAAAATCCAAATTCCATTGATGAAGCAATAATTTAGAATTACGTTAAGAACTAAAGCCGAGAGCATGATTTTCATTGAAATTTTAGCAAACCCTAAACCATCCGTAAAACTTTTCATAGCAGAAAAAATAAATGATGGAACTGTCGAGATTGTCATTATCCATAAATATTCTTGAGTCAAGGTTTTTATTTCGGCAGGTTGTTTCAAAATGTCGATATTCAGACCAATCAAAACGACTACAATACAACAAAAAACACTCATCAAAAGAGCGACCAAAATGTTGGCTTTCAACAAACGATTACATTCGGTATAATTATTTTCGGCTTGTGCTTTTGAAACTAAAGGAGAAACAATTTGCAGACATATATACCCAATAATGGCAATATTAATGAGGATTCCGTTGGCATCGGCAGAGGCAGCAAGGGCTTGTACTGCACCCTTATCCATGCGTCCTACCTGCACAGTATCGGCAAAGCCCATGAGCATAATACCCAATTGCCCCGCAATGATGGGGAGGGCTAATTGGTACGTGGAAATGATGTCAGATTTGTAATTTTTTAATAAATTTTTCAAAAGATTGTTGATGTTTTGAGTTTTTTTTCGACTTAATATTTGACACAAAATTACTCATAGCATTTTTAATAAGCCCATACCCATTTATTTATATTTGAAAACAAGTGAAATACTGACATATACCGCTTGCTAAATGTTTCTTGATAAATATTAACCAACTGAATATCTTTGTTTTAACTCTTTTTCAACTTAACCCCATAACACAACCATGAAAAAACTTTTAACTTTCTTATGCTCCGTATTGATTATACCAAACGCATTCTCTCAAAATAGTAACGTAGTTAATAACTCAGATAATGCCAATCTTTTTGGCTATTATAATGCACGTTATGGTTTGTTTTCAGGTACTAACTTAACTGGTAATTCAACAACCCTCAATACAGGTAATTCTTTTTATGGTTACGCTACAGGGGGAAGTACAAATGGAAGCCTTGCCAATGAAGGTAATTATAATAGTTTTGTTGGATATTTTGCAGGCTATAGAAATACATTAGGGTCAAATAATACTTTTCTGGGGAGTCAATCTGGTAATAATAATAAGGCTGCTAACAGTAACACGTATGTAGGCTATGCTTCTGGTTTGGGAACAGTTTCTGCTTATACAGCAGGAGGATTTAATACAGCCCTGGGGGCTAATAGCCTAAGCTATGTTACTACAGGCAGCAATAACATTGGCATTGGCAACTATGCCATGGGGGGCCTTAATACCTATTTTTTAACAGGTACATACAATGTAGCTATGGGAGATAATGCTGGTAGATATTTGACAACAGCAAATAACAATATATTAATAGGAAAATCGGCAGGATTTGCTTCATCAACTGCCAATCTAACTGGCGATGCCAACATAGCCATTGGTCAGGAATCTGGCTTTGAATTGAACACCGGTGCAAATAATATCCTATTAGGTTATAGGAGTGGCTATAACCTAACAACCAGTAGTAGTAACCTCTTTATTGGTTATCAATCAGGCTTCACACAGACCACTGTTGCTTCGGCCTTTAACACATTTATAGGTGTTAATTCTGGATATTCTAATTCGACAGGGACTCAAAATACTTATTTGGGAGGATTTGCTGGTTCTACTAATGCTACGACTTCGGGCAATACTTTGGTAGGGTATTCCGCAGGTGATGCCGCATTTACTTCTGGCAACAATACCATGATTGGGTCAAGTGCAGGCACAAATACCACCAGTGGGTTTAATACCTTCGTTGGAGCAAATGCAGGTTTTTCAAATACTACTGCCACTAATAATAACATATTTGGTTCAAATGCTGGGTATAATCAAAAATCATCTAATAATGTTTTGATTGGAAATTCAGCAGGTTATGGCTTTGGCACTGACCAAACCACAGTATTTTCTGGCAACAATGTATTTATTGGTAATGAAGCTGGCTATAAAAACTATGCAGGCGACAATGTTATGGTAGGCTATCGGGCAGGTTTTAACAATACCTCTGGACAAGCCAATACTTATTTTGGATCCAATGCAGGTTACACCAATACTACTAACTGGTCCAATACAATGATTGGTTATTCAGTAGGGCAAAATACCAATGCTGGAGATAATACATTTATGGGAGCAAGGGCTGGGTATAGCAACTCTGTAGGAACAGGCAATGTTTTTATCGGTGACGATGCTGGATACAATAACAAATCATCTAAAAACGTATTCATTGGCACTGATGCTGGGTTAGGTTCGAGTGTAAACGCAAATACAACCCAAACCGATAATACTTTAATTGGTTATCAAGCAGGAACAGCTCAGTATGGAACAAGGAACACGATGTTAGGTTCAAGTAGTGGTGTCTCAAATACCAGTGGTTCTGACAATACCTTTATTGGCAGAAGTGCAGGAAGTTCCAACACCACCTACAATAGTAATACTTTTGTTGGTTCGGGAGCAGGGTATTTTACTAATATTAATTCAAATACTTTTGTGGGTTCAGCTGCTGGATATAATAATGTAACAGGATACGGAAACGTGATCATGGGTGATTTGGCAGGGTATAATTTCAAATCATCAAGAAATGTTTTGATTGGGGCAAACGCAGGATATGGTGATGGTGTTAATACTTCTCAAGACGACAACACATTAGTAGGTAATATGTCAGGAAATGTAACTTATGGAGCAAACAATACGATGTTAGGTTCGTCTGCTGGGTTACTGACAAGTGCAGGTAACGCCAATGTTTTTATAGGGAAAAATGCAGGTTCTACAAATACGACTGGATTCAGCAACGTTTATTTAGGTGCATTTGCCAGAGCCGAAGGCACTAACAAAGCAACCATTAATAACGCTACAGCCATCGGTGCTTCTGCATTAGCCATTAGAACCAATACGATGATTTTGGGTGATACCACTAAAAACATACAAGTTGGCATCGGCACGGCTTGGCCCACACAAAAACTCACCGTCAAAGGGAATTTTGCCTTTGTGGCTTATAACGACGGAATGTTCTATAAAAATCGTCGTTTCCTTTATCAAGATGAACAAGAAAATATGGCTTTGGGTACAAATCACGATGATGATATTCAAGGTTCTGGCAATATTTTGTTAGGAATAAACTCAAAAGTAAAAGGCGGAATAATAAACAAAGCAACAGCCATTGGCTATGGTTCAGAAGTCTCGGTGGATAATGGTTTCGTTTTGGGAAATACCGATGTAAAAGTAGGTATTGGAACCTCTTCACCCACTGCCCGTTTAGAATTAGCTTCTGGTAATGATGGTGAAAGTGGACTTTTATTCACCAATCTAAAGCAAAAAAATACTAATAAGTTCTTAACTGTAAATGAAAAAGGTCAAGTAATTCTTGAAAAATCTCGCACTCAAATTACTTCTCCTGATGAATGGTCGGATAAAGTTTTTGAGAATAACTACCAACTAAAATCTTTGCAAGATGTTGAGCAATTTGTGAAAGAAAAGAAACACCTTCCCAATATTCCATCGGCTCAAGAAATGATTGAGAAAGGAATTGAGAGCGATAAACTTGCTTCCAAATTGTTAGAAAAAATCGAGGAATTAACTTTGTATTTGATTGAAATGAAAAAGGAAAATCAATCATTAAAAGAAAGAGTTAATGTTTTGGAGAAAAAATAAGAAGTATTTAAAATGACTAAAAGGTACGATTTACATAAAATCGTGCCTTTTTCTTTATTGCCTTAAAATCAAAATTCATGAAATACGCATTGAAATTATAAAACTTTGCGTTTTTTTGTAAAATAAACCATTTTCGATAATTCATGACTCAAACTCTTTTTCATCAAACTAAAAAACAAAATCTACTAATCTTTCTTTTTGTTTTAAGCTCATTTTCGCCAATTTTCGCCCAATTCTCCCGTCAGGATTCGCTCCGAGGAACACTTTCTGCGGTGCGTTCTTGCTATGATGTTACGTTTTACGACCTCAAATTGAAAGTAATTCCAACTTCACAGACCATTGAAGGCTCAAATACGATTTATTATCGTGCTACCACTGACTTCAAAAAAATGCAGGTTGATTTGTTTGCCAATATGCAGATTGTCAATGTTTTTCAGAATGATAAACCTTTAAAGTTTACCAGAGAAGGTAATGCAACTTTTATCAATTTTGATAATGTTCAGAAAAGAAATAAGAAATATTCCATTAAAATAGACTATCGTGGTAAACCACAAATTGCGAGAAATCCACCTTGGGATGGCGGTTTTTCGTGGAAAAAAGACCCAACTGGTAAAGACTGGATTGTGGTGTCTTGCGAAGGTACGGGAGCGAGTTTGTGGTTTCCGAACAAAGACCATTTATCGGATGAACCTGATTCGGTTAAAATTACCTGTGCCGTACCAAAAGGTTTGATGTGCGTTTCAAATGGAAATTTACGCAATACAAAAGAATTGAAAAGTGATTCTGCACAGCTTTTTACCGAGTACGAATGGTTTGTGAGTTACCCAATCAACAACTATAATATTTCGTTGAATATTGCCGATTATGCTCATTTTAAAGACGTTTATACTGCTCAAGATGGTGAAAAATTAGATTTAGATTATTACGTTTTGAAGCCCAATCTCGAAAAAGCCAAAACTCATTTCCAACAAGTAAAACCAATGTTGGCTTGCTACGAAAAATTATTTGGTAAATATCCCTTCTGGAAAGATGGTTATGCTTTGGTCGAAACGCCTTATTGGGGCATGGAACACCAAAGTGCGGTGGCTTATGGAAACAATTACCGCAATAATGAATACGGTTTTGATTTTATCATTATTCACGAGTCAGGTCATGAATATTTTGGGAATTCATTGAGTTGTAACGACCATGCCGAAATGTGGATTCATGAATCTTTTACCACTTATATGGAAGCACTTTATGTGGAATGTACACAAGGGTATGAGAAATCAGTCAAATATCTCGAAAAACAAAAGACTGGTATTCGTAATACAGAGCCTTTGATTGGTGCTTTGGGCGTAAATTACCCTCAGCCTGATTCTGATATTTATTACAAAGGAACGTGGATGTTGCACACCATTCGGAATGTAGTAAATGATGATAAAGTTTGGTTTGAAACCTTGAAAGGTTTGACTACTAAATTTAAAATTTCAAATGTTTCTACCGAACAAATTATTCAGTATTTTGATGAAAAAACGGGTAAGAATTTAGCCCCAATTTTCAATATGTATCTCAGAACAAAGCAAATACCCGTTTTACAATATCAAGTAAACGTAAAACCCGATAATATGATTGAATTGCGTTATCGTTGGAAAGAAATAACGCCAACAATGCCAATCAAAGCAGGATTTGGAATTCAGAAATACGAAGTAATTTCACCAAGCACGGAATGGCAAACGAAAATTTTCCAGAAAGTAGAAGGACAAGAATTTAAAATTGCTACTGAATTATTTTATGTTAAGACTGAAAAACTATAACAAGTAATTTTAGTATCGGTTTGTCTTTCAATAGAAATTATCAATCTCAAAAACTCACTAAAAAATGTCTGAAATCTCACGTCGTAATTTTCTATATCAAGCAGGTTTATTAGCTTCTGCTTCCTTAATTTCTTTGGATGGTTTTTCTAAAGTTCCAAAATTGAAATTAGCTTATTCAGCTATCACTTGGGGAGGCAAAGACCTTGATGCCATGAAAGATATTGCCTCATTGGGCTATAAAGGCGTGCAATTAAGGGCAAATACCTACGATATTTATAAAACAAAAGTGAGTGAGTTGAAAGACCAAATTGTGGCAAATGGTTTAGCTTTACCCATGTTTTCGAGTGGCAATGTAGAAATTGACCCTGCCAAAGAACAAAGCACCATCGACTATCACGTGGCACACGCCAGTTTTGTAAAAGCTTTGGGCGGAACTTCAATTCAATTAACAAATTCTCTTCGTAAAAAAGGCGAATTACCAACGGTTGAGCAGTTAAAAAGATTGACTTTTGTGATGAACGAAATTGGGAAACAAACCGCCGATTTAGGTATTCAAACTACCTATCATAATCACATGAGCCAGTTTGGTGAAACCCCTGAAGAAGTTGACACCATTGTGCAAGACATGAATCCGAAGTATTTAAAATTGTTATTAGACGTTGCCCATTATCACCAAGGCGGAGGGAATCCTGCGAAGGCGGTTTTGCAATATAAAGACATTATTAATGCTCTTCATATTAAAGATGTTCAGTGTCCATTACCCGAAAAACCAGAAGACCCGAAAGCCTATAAATTCGTAGAATTAGGACAAGGGAATGTTGATTTAAAGGCTGTTTTTGACAATTTGCAGAAAATAAACTTCACAAAATGGGCAATTGTAGAATTAGATGGAGTTCCCGTAAAAACACGTACCCCAAAAGAAAGTGCTGAAATAAGCAAAGCATTTTTGAAGGATAAAATCGGGTTTAAGTTTACAGTTTGATAAAATGGCTTAGGGCAGATTCCATAAAAAATGAGTAACTTGCAAGATAATCTATCCATCATTTCTCATGTCAACAAAGCGTAACCCAGCTATTACATTTATTTTTATAACCATTCTTATTGATGTTTTGGGTATCGGAATTATCATTCCTGTATTGCCAAAATTAATGCTTGAATTGACGGGTAAAGGGCTAAGTGAAGCCTCTCAATATTCAGGATATTTAATGGCATCTTACGCATTGATGCAGTTTGTCTTTTCGCCAATTATTGGTGGTTTGAGTGATAAATTTGGAAGAAGACCCGTTATTTTAGCATCTCTTTTTGGTTTTTTCTTGGATTATCTAATCTTAGTTTACGCTCCAACACTTACGTGGCTATTTATTGGTAGAATTTTAGCAGGAATTACGGGAGCAAGTTTTACCACAGCAACCGCCTACATTGCCGATATTTCAACGGATGAAAATCGCTCGAAAAACTTTGGAATGGTTGGTGCTGCTTTTGGATTAGGTTTTATTATTGGACCATCCATTGGCGGTATTTTAGGTAGTTATGGTTCACGAGTTCCATTTATGTTTGCCGCAGGCTTAACACTTATCAATGCCCTTTATGGCTATTTTGTACTGCCCGAATCATTGAAAAAAGAAAACCGCAGAGAATTTGATTGGAAAAGAGCAAACCCCATTGGCTCACTCAAAAATTTAGGACGTTATCCTACACTGTTAGGTTTGGTTGGAGCATTATTTTGTCTTCAAATAGCAGGTCAGACTCACCCAAGCACTTGGTCATATTTTACAATGAAAGAATTTGGTTGGAACTCAGACCAAGTTGGATATTCTTTAGGTTTTGTTGGTTTAATGGTGGCTATTGTTCAAGGTGGTTTAAACAGAGTAATTAACCCCAAAATCGGAGATAGAAAGTCGGTAATTATTGGATTGATTTTCTACGGCTTAGGTTTTGTACTGTTTTCACTTGCCACAAAAGGTTGGATGATGTATATTTTTATGATTCCGTTTGGTTTGGGTGGTATTGCAGGACCGGCACTTCAAAGTATGATTACTAAACAAGTAGCACCCAACGAACAGGGCGAATTACAAGGAGGAATTACCAGTTTGCAAAGCGTAACAACCATTGTTGGACCTTTGGTTGCATCCAACTTATTTGCTTATTATTCGGATGGCAAAGACCATTTTCAATTTCCAGGAGCTGCATTTTTAATGGCAGGTATATTGACGTTTTTAGCTTTATTCATTGCCTTAAAATCATTCCCAAGAATCAAAGAAGCAGTGGCATAAGAAACAAATTGGCTATGTTGAAATTCTTTGGATTTGTAAAAGACTGGAGATTTAACTTGTTAAAAGCCAGATTATTGCCTTGTTCGCTTTTCGCAAATCGCTTTTCGCTTACTATATAAAGAAACTCCTCAAAAATGGCTTAATTTTTGAGGAGTTTTTTGTTGAAATGCCATAACATACCACCATTATGTTTCAGAAAAAAATTTACATAAGCCTATTTTTGGGAGTAACTACCTTTCATTTACTCTTTGCTCAGAATATTCAATATGATATTTTGACACTCAAAAAGGAACAATTCTCGATGCCCAATCGGAAGTTCTATGTTCAGAAAATTGTCTGCGATTTTAATCAACCCAAATACTTTATTATCCGAAAGGGTATTTTAAATAAACAAAAAGCACTCATTTTAGGAGATAGCATTCAACGAGTTATCTTGACTTATCTAAAACCTTCCAATACTTACAAAGGAGGGCTTGTTCCTGTGTTAATGAGAATTAAAGAATTAAAAATCAGGGAACAACGTCATTTTTTGAAAGAAGAAGGAATGGCTAAAGTTAGCATGGAATTCTATATCGAAACGGATGCTAAACCCGTGAAAATTTTCCAATCTAATGCTTATAGAACATACACTGGTTTTATGAATATTACCAATCAACACGATGAAAACGTAAGAACCATTATCAAGTCATGTATGATTGATTTTAACAATGCAAAAATTGACTTTTCAAAGTTCGTCATTCCTAATAAAATCTTCAAAGCAAAACGTTCTTTATGAACCACTTATCCGTTCTTTTAACTGATTATCACGATAATATTTTGTGATATATTATTTCCTCCCTACATTTCGTCATAATTAAAAGAACTTAAACTAAAATTAAAAAAATGAAAATGACAAAATTTATTGCTTCAGCTTTTATTGTATTGGCAAGTTCGGCTGCCTCTTTTGCTCAAACTGCGGATGAAGTTGTGGCAAAACATATTGAAGCAATGGGCGGAGCAGAAAAATGGAAAGCCATAAAAAGTTTACAAATGAATAATAAATTCTCGGTACAGGGAATGGATATTGAAAGTAAAACGACTATCGTTGCGGGTAAAAGTTTGAGAACGGATGTTTCTGTAATGGGACAAGACATTATAACGGCTGTTGATGGAGAAACTGGTTGGATGCAACGCCCAGCAGCTATGATGGGAGGAACGGGCGAGCCTGAAGATATGCCTGGAGCATTAATTAAAGAAACCCTTAAACAAACTAATTTGGGAGGCTCTTTATTAAATTACAAAGAAAAAGGCTCTACGATAGAATT
>JAAFIU010000181.1 GCA_013298805.1 Cytophagales bacterium
ATTTTTAAATGTTGTGAGATTAAGAAAGTACCTGAATGGTTTTCTCAATTTTGCTTTTTACTGAATTGTTAAGATTATCCTTTTTGAGTAATTTTTTGAACTGTTTTACCGAGCGTTTTTCTTGTAATTTCACCATTGCATCCGCCAAAGCTACTTGCATTAAAGGCGATTCTTGTTTTAGGAGTGACTGAACCAAACCTTCTCGAACTTTGGGGTGATGGGCCAATTGGATGAGTGCTTCCAAAGTCACTAATCGCACATTTTCATTTTGGTCAAAATTCAATGTTGTCAATAAAGCATCAATTACTTGGTCGTCAACGGTGCTGAGTTCTTGGGTATAACTCACGGCTTTTAGTCGTTCGGTTGCTGTTGGATTTTCAAGCATGGAAAGCATCATCATCTGTTTCATTTCTTGTACTTCCGACGATAATTGCTCTACTTTATCTTGATGAGCAAGCGTTTCATTAGCAGTTGTTTTTCCAGAAAAATAACCAATCATTCCGCCCAAAGCTAACAATACTAAGGCATAAGCCCAATTGTATGCAGGTTTGTATTTGAAAGCTTGTTTGAGTCGCTCAAAAATGGCTTGAAATGAATTTTCTTTTTTAGATTCTAATTCATTTTGATAAGTGTCGAGCATGGCGTAGAAACGTGTTCTTGCCTCTGGACTTGGACTTGGCGTGTCTATTTTACCAAGCTTTTCCCATAAATCTTGTTCTTCTTTATCAAATTCAAAATCGTTATTCTCCATATTTCTTGAGTATTAAGTATTATGTCTTAAGTATTAAGAAATTATCCACAAAACAATCACAAAATCTTAGGACTTAATACATAATACTTTTTACAGAATTAACTTATAATGTACTGCTACTTTTCAAATAAATGTACTTCAATTCTTTCATCGCACGATGAATTTTCACTTTGATATTCCCTTCTGAGGTTTTTAGAATTTCGGCAATTTCTTGGTACGATAATTCTTGAAAACGGCTCAAAATTAATACTTCTCGGTACTCAGGATTGAGTTTCGCCAAAGCCTGATGCAATTCTTCAGATTCTTGTTTTTTCTCTAACTGAATGTCTGCTGATGGTTCAGAATGATTGCGTTCACTGATTGTGGTAATGTCTTCTTGGTAAATTACTCGCTGATTTTTTTTGAAATAATCATTCAAAACATTGCGAGCTAAATGATACATCCAAGTTCTAAATTCGCCATCACCCGTGAAAGTATGACGATATTTGAGCATCCGATAAAACACAGTTTGTACCAAATCTTCGCTGGTTGCTGCTTGCCCCGTTGAGTGATAAAGGAATGCAAATAACACCCGATGGTAACGCTCGAAAAGTAAGCCCATCTTGTCTAAATTATCTGCTTTTACACTAAGCATAAGGCTGTTATCAGTCAATGCGTTCAATGGAGTTTTGTGTTTTTTCGGTTATTTGAATGTGGAAACTGAGGAGATGGAGAAAGGTTACAGTAGAATTGAAAATATTTTAAAATTATTTTTTGTAGGAGTTTCAACGCAGGCAGGGTTCAAACCCTGCCTGCGTTAATATTCAGTATTTATTCCGTCCTCAAAGATTTCACAGGATTGGCAATCGCCGCCTTAATAGCTTGATAACTCACCGTCAGCAAAGCAATGGCAATCGCAATGATTCCTGCCAAGGCAAAAATCCACCATTCAATGTTGATTCGGTAGGCAAAATCTTGTAACCACTGATTCATAAAATAATAGGCAATCGGGCTGGCAATGATGATGGCAATGAGCACCAATTTGATAAAATCTTTGGATAAAAGCCCTACAATTTGCTTGACACTCGCTCCCAAAACTTTTCTAATGCCAATTTCTTTGGTGCGTTGCGTAGTAGCAAATGCCGCTAAACCGAATAATCCTAAGCAAGAAATTAAAATGGCAATTACCGTGGCAGTATTTAACAATTGAGACATTTTCTTTTCCGCATCGTAAAATTTAGCAATGGTTTTATCAAAAAATTGAGGCTCGAAAACTTGTTCGCTCTCGTGATAAACTTCATTATATGCCTTTTTCATTTTTGCTAAAATTGCCGTCATATCCTTCTCGGAGGTATTAGCTGACTTAATTTTTACATTAATATTTACCGCCTCTTTGGGTTGAGAAACAATAAATAAAGGTTGAATCACATTGTGCAAAGACCTAAAATGGAAATCCGCCACCACGCCCACAATCGGGAATTTCATGGGGTTGCCTTTGGTATCCCAATAATTCAACATTTTTCCAATGGCATCTTGCGGTTTTTTTAGTCCCATTGCCTTTACAAAAGCCTCATTAATCACAAAATCTTTAGACGTATCACTTTTGCTGATATTTTGCCCTGCGATGATTTTCAAACCGTACATCGGAATAAAATTTGCATCAACCGACCTGCGGTGAGGGTCAAATTCTACTTCTTGTTTGCCATTGAAATATTTGAGTCTTTGGGTTGAATAACCACTTTTTGCGGCTGCGTCGCCAATGCTAATTGTTTCAATTTCAGGAATTTGCTTTAATTTTTCGATTAAAACGTTTTTCTTGTCGCCATGCTCATGCCAATCCGTTGGAAAATATACGATGGCATCTTTCCTAAATCCCATGTCCTTGGTAAGCATAAAACGACTTTGGGCGGCTACCAAAATGGTTCCCAAAATGAATATTTGCGAGAATGTAAACTGAAAAGTAATCAACGATTTACGAAGGAATACGGCTCTGCTTTGACCACTCGGTAATTGATTTTTGATGGATGAAATCGGATTGTAAGATGAAATAATCCAAGCGGGATAAAGCCCAGAAAAGATGGCTGTTACAACTAATATTGTGAACAAAAAACCTAAAATCTGAGGTTGTAAAATGTCAAAATGTAGATTTGGTGGAATGAAATCATGATAAGCCCAAAGAATTGGTTCAACCAAAATAACTGAGAAAAATACCGCTATGGACGTAATGACAAAGGTTTCGGTCATAAATTGAAAAATCAAACTCTTGCGACTACTCCCCAAAACTTTACGAACGCCAATTTCTTTTACTCGATTGATAGATTGTGCCGTTGACAAATTGATAAAATTGATGGTGGCAATCAAGAGCAAGAAAATAGCAACCCCGATGAGGATGTACAAAGTCGGCAAATGAACCGTTCTACCATAATTTCCTTGCAATTTTGTGTTGAAATGTACGTCCGTAAGTGCTTGGAGTTGTAACGAACGCCCGTGATTCCATTGGTCTTTTTGGTCTAAATGTTTCAGCAGAAATTTAGGAAATTGAGTATCAATTTTATGAGCATTTGTTCCTTTGGTAAGTTTTACGAAGGCTTGTGAACTCGAATTGGTATTCGTCCATTCGTCTAAACTAAATTCACGTCGCCAATTTTTAGCTTCAATGCTTTTGAAGGAAATAAAATCGTTGAAAGTAAAATCTGAATTTTTGGGTTGTGATTTTACCACGCCCGTAACCGTAGTCACCAACGAATCTTGATAGTAAAGTTTGCGTCCAATGGCTTGTTCGAGCGGAATTTTGCCAAAATATTGTTCCACTTTTTGGTCAGTCAAAACTACCTCATTGGGCGAATGAAGTGCCGTTTTGGGGTTTCCTTGTAGCCATTCATATTTAAAAATATCAAAGTATTCGGGTTCGCAGATGATAATATCAGATTCATCTTTCGGTAATATTTTCTTGTTCTGTTTGCCCGTTGGAATACTTACGCCACTCCAAAAGCAATGAAATGCCGCTATTTTTTCAATACCCGATAATTCCTTGCGTATCGACGTGGGAATAGGTGCCGAAATTCCAGAATTTTGATTAAAACTGCCGTCTAAACCCTTAAACCCAGAAGTAACTCGGTAAATTCGGTCACGCTCGGGCTGAAAGTTTTCGTAGCTAAATTCAAAGCTCACAAGTAAATAAATGACCAAACAAGCACTAATGCCGATGGATAAACCAACGACATTAATGAGGCTATAAATTTTATTTTTCAGAAGGTTTCTGATGGCGATTTTTAAGTAGTTTCTGAACATTTTTTTGTCATTAAAAGGTAAATATCTACTCAGTCCTCAAAGATTTCACAGGGTTTGCCAAAGCTGCTTTTATAGCCTGATAACTCACCGTCAATAAGGCAATTATAATCGCTACGACCATAACCATAAGAAATACTCCTGCTCCAATGCTGATTTTATATTCATAATTTTGCAACCATTGTTGCATTACATAATAGGCTATTGGTGAGGCAATTAGAATGGAAATGACAACTAATTTCAAAAAGTCTCTTGACAATAAAGTAGTGATATTCATGACACTTGCCCCTAATACTTTACGAACGCCAATCTCTTTGGTACGTTGTTCTGCCATGAACGAAGCCAAGCCAAATAAGCCCAAGCATGAGATGAAAATTGCTAAGAAGGCAATTACCAAAGAAAGATTACCGATGAGTTCTACGTAGTTGAATTTCTTGGCGTATTCTTCATCCGTAAATTGATAGTCGAACGGAAAACCTGGATTATATTTATCAAAAATCGGAGTCATTTTTTTGATAGCTTCCGATGCAGAAACGTTTGGATTAATTCTCAAACAAATACAGTTCACCCAATCTTTTGAAAATATAATTGTGAGTGGCATTACTGCTTGAAATGGAGAATCCATCTGCATATTGGGTACAACACCTATTACCTTGAGGTCACGGCCGTCCCATTTTAGAGGTTCGCCAACAGGATTTTTAAGTCCCATACGTTTTACGGCAGCTTCGTTCAAAATGACACTCGACGAATCAGTCGTAAATTCAGTGGAAAAATCTCGTCCTGCTTTTAATTTTATACCAATGGTTTTTGCATAATCGTAGCTCGTTGCAATCGTTGAAAAAATCACCGATTTATCTTCAGGTCTTGACCCTTGCCATTGCCAACCAGCATTGTTACTCCAAGTTGTATAAGGCGGTGACGAAGATTTACACATCGAAGAAATTGCCCCTGTTGCCATCAATTCATTTTGGAGGGGGCCATAATTTTTCATTAAATCATTAGAGCTAAATACCGAAATTAAACCCTTATTATCATAGCCAATGGGTCTATTTTTGCCATGTTGAATTTGTTGATAAATAATAATTGTTCCAATCATCAAGGCAATAGAAAAAGTAAATTGCATCACCACCAATACTTGACGTGGTAATGAGGCACTTTTTCCCACTCTGATTGTGCCTTTCAGCACCCGTATAGGATTGAATGAAGACAAATAAAGTGCTGGGTAACTTCCTGCTAAAAGTCCCGTGAAAACGGTAAAAGCTATCATAACACCCCAAAAAATTGGGTTGTCAATTTGAAGTGTCACGGCTTTTTCGGTAAGTTTATTGAAGGAAGGCAAAGCTAATTCTACGATACCAATGGCAAAGAATAAAGCTACAAATGAAATCAGTAAAGATTCGCTCAAGAACTGTCCAATCAACTGTTCTCTACCCGATCCCATTGCCTTTCGAACGCCCACTTCTTTAGCTCTTTTTTCAGAACGTGCCGTGCTTAAATTCATAAAATTGATGCAAGCAATTATCAAGACAATCAGACCAAAAATTCCGAACAATTGCACATATTTGATAAAACCTCCCGTGTTGATTCCGTCAGTAAATTCATTATAAAGTCTCCATTTTGTCATTGGATGAATAAAAACAGACGGTTTTACACTATTTTCCATCAATCTATCATCTTTAAAATGGCTCAAAACGACTTTGCTAATTTGGGCGTTGGTTTTTTCTGGACTAACATTTTCCTTCAATTGAACAAAAACTTGAAATGAATTATTGCCCCATGAGTTGTTTTTAATATCAGGGTTCATTTTTTCTTGCAAGTGCCACGGAATTAAATAATCAAATTGATAAGAAGCATTTTTGGGTTGTTTCTCAACTACTGCCGTTACTTTCAAATCTACCTGATTATCCATCTTCAAAACCTTTCCAATTGGGTTTTGTTGACCAAAAAGAATTTGAGCAAACTCATCCGTCAAAACAATTGAATAAGGGTCTTTTAAAGGATTTTTATCTCCTTTTAAGATGTTTAATGAGAACATATCAATGCCTTCTTTATCCAAAAAATGCCCAACCTTACTAAACTTCTGATTGCCAATAACAAAGGAATGTCCGCTACCCCAGTCCGACATCGCAACGGCTTTGAAGTCAGGGTATTTAGTTCGCAATTCTTCACCCATCGGATACGGTAGGGCATCTTGCGTACCTCTGTGACCGTCAAAAGTTTGGTGCATTTTAACCTGATAAAGTGTCTCAAAGTTTTTGTGGTGTTTATTGGCGGATAATTCATCAATAATCCAAAGCCCAATGAGCATAGCAACCGCCATACCTACTGCCAATCCAGCGATATTAATAAATGAATAAACCTTATTTTTGATAAGATTTCTGATTGCGATTTTTAAATAGTTCTTTAACATGATGATAATAAGTTTGAGACAAAATTTATTTATACAATAAACAAATTCTTGTAAAATGTACCTGAAATTTAATTGTCCAATCTTGTGCCATAAGTTTAATGTATTGATAATGAATTGTTTATGTATTTTTGTGAAAGGTAAAGTGTTCGTTTTCGGACACTTTTTGTGCGTTAATAGGACATATTTCAATAAGTGATAAATGATAACTAATAACTAATTTTAAAACATTCCTTTTCTTTCTAAAAAAATCTCACTAATTTTGCAGTCTTTTCAATGAAAGTCTGTGAAAAAGAGCATCTTAAATACTTATAAAATTGACATCTTTCGCCTCGAAAACAAGCAACATTTGCATGAATTTGAAGGGAATGATAATTTTTTTATAGCACTTGAACAAGATTTGATTTCTAAAGGGAATTTCAAAGCAAATGTCGTTTTAGATAAAAATGAAACGATGATTCAGATGGTTTACAAGATTGTTGGTAGTGTAGAATTAACTTGTGACCGCAGTTTAGATACCTTTGATTTTCCTGTCGATATTACTCAGAAAATGATTTTAAAGTTTTCTGACCGTACCGAAGAAGTTACTGATGAATTGATGTTGATTGACCGCAATACGCAATTTATCAACGTTGCTCAAGATATTTTTGACTTCATCGGTTTGCAAATTCCAATCAAGAAATTGCATCCAAGATTCACCCAAGATGAAGTTACGTATGAAAGTCTGATGAAAAAATTTGAAGACGAATACGAAGAAGAAGATTTAGAGGAAGATGATGACGATGATAATTTCGACTTTGGAGATGATGATGACGATTTTGAGTGGAACGACGAAGACATAGAAGATGAAGGCGAAGTAGTTTATTCAACATTAAAAGATGGTGATGACAACGAAAGTGAAATAGAAGATAAAAACGAAAAGCCAATTGACCCACGTTGGGCAGCTTTGATGAAATTAAGAGAAAATTAGTATTAAAATAAATATAGAATCATAAATTAAGGAAATAAAGAAATGGCACATCCTAAACGCAGACACTCGACGACTCGTAGAGATAAAAGACGTTCACACGACTTTGGTACTCCAAAAACCATCACTACAGATCCAACAACTGGCGAAATTCACTTACGTCACCGTGCTCACGTATTTGAAGGAAATCTTATGTACAAAGGCAAAATGGTAGTTGAAGGCTACGCAGCTCAAGCATAATTAATTGTTAGAAATTAGGGGTTGGACATTGGTAATAAACCAATGCCCAACCCCTAATTTTTATGGGGTGTTTTTAATTTAGTTTGTACTCTAAATTAAGTGTAAGTGTTTGATTGATAGGATTTTATCTTTTTTATTTCTGATTCACAGATACTACCCCCTAATTATTTTACGAAAAAATACTGTTTAACACTTCATTAGTTGTTATTTTTGTTGTTACATCGTTTAACCAGAAAAATATATTTAATGAAGATAGGTATTGATGCAATGGGCGGAGATTTTGCTCCCAAAGCAATCGTAGAAGGAATCATTTTAGCAGCTAACGAAATACCTGCTGACACTACCATTGTATTAATTGGTAATGTACAGAGTATTCAGCAAATAATTGATAATCAAGACTATAAAGGGACTAACATTGAAATTGTTGAAGCAAATGAGACTATTGAAATGGGTGAACACCCTGTTAGAGCATTACAATCTAAACCCAATTCCAGCATCGGAGTTGGGTTTAAACTTTTAAAGACAGGCGAGATTGATGTCTTTGCTTCGGCAGGCAATACAGGGGCAATGATGGTTGGAGCTTTATTTTCAATCAAAACCATTGAAGGCGTTCAACGCCCACCTATTGCAGGTTTTGCACCACAAATCGACGGGAAATTAGCTGTTATTTTGGATATAGGTGCAAATGCTGATGTGAAACCCGAAATGCTCGCTCAATTTGGGGTTTTAGGGTCTATTTATGCTGAAGCAACAATGGGTGTTGATTCACCACGAGTAGCACTAATGAACATTGGCGAGGAAGAAGAAAAAGGCTCATTGATAGCTCAACAAGCCTATAAGTTGATGAAAGAAAATACTTCCATTAATTTTGTTGGAAACATTGAAGGAAAAGATTTTTTTAAAGGCAAAGCCGATGTGATTGTTACAGATGGCTTTACTGGAAACATTCTCCTAAAAATGGGTGAGTCTCTTTACGGAATTATGAAAGATAGAGGAATTAGAGACGAGTTTTTAGATAAAACAAATTACGAAGCTGTGGGTGGCAGTCCGATAATTGGGGTAAACGGAAATGTCATAATTGCTCATGGTTCGTCGTCGGCAACGGCGGCAAAAAATATGGTTCATCTTTGCCGAACAGTAGTTGAATCAAAAGTTACAGAAAAAATTAAAGAAGCATTACGGTAGTTTTTAGTTATAAGTTATAAATTATGAGTTATGAATAATTCGCTGAAGCGTTTTTTATAATTTATGGTTCATAACTTATAACTCATAACTACATCTCCATTATGACCAAAATTACTGCTGCAATTACAGGTGTACAGGGATACGTTCCCGAAGATATTCTTACGAATGATGACCTTGCCAAACTTGTTGATACCACTGATGAATGGATAATGACACGTACGGGAATTAGAGAGCGTCATATCTTGAAGGGTGAGGGTAAAGGCACTTCTGTAATGGCAATCGAGGCGGTTAAAGGCTTATTAGCCAAAACCAACACCAAGCCTGAAGAAATTGATTTATTAATTTGTGCGACAATTTCGCCCGACTATTTTTTCCCTGCAAC
>JAAFIU010000213.1 GCA_013298805.1 Cytophagales bacterium
AGCGTTTCATTATTTGATGGAAATTTTGAAAATGCAAGGATTTGAATTGCTTGATACTCAGTTTATTAATGATAATGTTCGGCGTTTTGGAGCAATTGAAATTCCGAGAGGTGAATATGTAAAAGCACTCAAGAAATCACTCGAAAAACAGTGTCGTTTTGCGGAGAAGGCTTTAGAACATTTGTTCAACGTTTGAGCGAGAAGTAAAAATTAGTCATTTGCAGAGAAAAAGATATACTAAGCGAAAAGCGATTTGCGAAAAAGCGAATGCCACAAAACACCGATTTTCAATAAGGCGAATCAATACCCATTCGCAAATCTAAATGTTTTCAGTATAATTCGTATTTTTGCGAGGTAAAACTTGTCACTCATTCCATTATTCTCCAATCATACATTCAGAAATGTCTAAACCAATCATTGTTATAAAATTTGGAACAGCCTCTATTACGCATAAAACAGGCGAATTAAACGAAGAAATTTTACAAGAAATAGCTCGCCAAATTTCAGTCCTTCATGTTGATTATCAGATTGTTATGGTTTCTTCGGGTGCGGTAGGAGCAGGGAAGAGTTTTATTCAAAATTATAAAGGAACAATTTCTGAACGTAAGGCTGCGGCTGCCATTGGAAATCCGCTTTTATTGGCAAAATACACGCAATATTTTTCAAAATATGGTATTACGGTTGCCCAAAGTTTGTGCGAAAGACATCATTTTGCCAATAGAAATCAGTTTTTGCAATTGAAAGAAACGTATCAAGAGCTTTGGAAAAATGGAATTATTCCTATTGCCAATGAAAATGACGTAGTGAGTAATTTGGAATTGAAATTCTCGGATAACGATGAACTCGCTACTTTGATTGCCACAGGTTTTGGGGCTGATACTTTGCTTTTATGCACGTCCGTTGGTGGACTTTTGGACGCTGATAAAAAGATTATTCCTTTTGTTAAAAAGGTCGATTCTTCAGTGCTTGGTTTGGCTAATGACGATAAATCTTCCTTGGGTTTGGGCGGAATGATTTCTAAATTAACTTATACACGCATGGCAACACGTATGGGTACAAGGGTGGTTATTTTTGGAATGAAACCAGAAGATGGAATGCTGAAAGCCATTGAAAATCAAAATGGTACAAGTTTTTCTCCCGAAAAAGTAGCCTTGAATGCTCGTCAAAAATGGTTGGCTTCGGGTAGTTTAATTGCAGGAAAAGTACAAGTTGATGCAGGAGCGGGTATGGCTTTAGAAAATAGAAAAAGTTTGTTAGCAGTGGGCATCAAAAAAGTAACAGGTTCATTTGAAAGGGGAGAAGTATTTGAGATTTTAGACGAAAAGAAAAACGTAATTGCCATCGCTCGTGCAAGAGAATCGTCGGAGGTGATTGCAGCGAATTTAAAAACACAGAACTTTGAAGTAGCCAATGCTGATGAAATTGTGGTTTTGTAAGTAGTTAAGCAAAGGGCGATTGGTTTACGTAAGAGTCTCTTTATAGTAAACGAAATAAACACCAATGTGTCATCATTAAAAATATTCAAGAATGTTAGATAAAAATCAAATTGCACAACGAATTGCTCGTGAAGTAAAAGACGGATATTATGTTAATTTAGGCATTGGAATTCCAACGCTGGTAGCCAATTACATTCCCGAAAATATAAATGTTGTCCTGCAATCTGAAAATGGATTGCTTGGTATTGGCCCATTCCCGACCGAAGAAAATGTGGACGCAGACCTTATCAATGCAGGAAAACAGACCGTTACGATGGTGGCGGGTTCATCCCTTTTTAGTTCAGCCGAAAGTTTTGCGATGATTCGTGGTGGACACGTTGATTTAACAATTTTGGGAGCAATGGAGGTTTCTGAAAATGGAGATATTGCCAATTGGAAAATCCCCGGGAAGATGGTAAAAGGTATGGGCGGAGCAATGGATTTAGTGGCTTCAGCCGAAAATATCATCGTAGCGATGCAACACGTAAATAAGGCAGGAGAGTCTAAGTTGCTGAAAGCGTGTTCGTTACCCTTAACAGGATTGCGTTGCGTAAAGAAAATCGTAACAGAGTTAGCCGTATTGGAAGTGATGCCAGAGGGTGGTTTCAAACTTTTAGAAACAGCTCCTGGGGTTAGTGTGGAGGATGTTCAAAAGGCAACTGAGGGGAAATTAATAGTGAGCGATGACGTGGTAGAAATGAGTTTTGCTTAGAGTAATGGAACTATAAAGAATTTGCTACAAACGATGGTCAGAATCTGTGTTGTTTTTAATATCGCAGTGTCGAACCGTCTCAATTTATTGTGGGTTAGACTTTCGGGAAAGGAAATCGTCAAAAAACTTAACGATTGCTTATATATTACCTTAAATAATGAGATTGGTCGCTCGCCAGAGGCAAGCAACTACGTGATTTTCAATCAACTCAATCAGCACGATTAATGGCAGGTATTCTTTCAGAGTAAATTACTCTGACTGTATCACCTTGTTTATAATCTCCTATTTTACAGTTTATTTCTGATTCATTTTTCTCATTTTGTATTGTCTTGAAATCAACAATATAATAACCTCCTGATTTTCTATATTTGTAATTCTGAATAGTCCCTACCCTTTCAATACCATGATTTTTCAATTCGTTTTCTTCTACGTAATCTTTGGTCATTACATACCCAATCAAACAAAATATACCGATGATTACACCAATTATAGTAACGATACTTCCATTCAAAGTCCATTTTTTAGAGTAGGAAGAAGGAAGAATTTTATCTAATAAGTAACATAAAAACCCTGTTGGTACAAAAACAAATAAAAGACCAATCAAGAACATAGTAAAATTATACCACCCATAAAAGTATAATGGAAGACCAATAACAAGCCCTATGAATAGAAATATCAATAAAAAAATAAAAGCATCAAATTTACCCATCTTTATCTGAGTCTAATCCATAAAATCCGTGTACCATTAACTTACATTTCTTCACCACCCAAAATCTCCTTCATCTGCCTTCCACTCAAACGATTACGATATTGTTGGGCTAACAAATATTCGCTTTCAAAAACCTTGATGAGCATATCCCTTTGGGCTTTTATTTTAGAGTTTTGAGTCGATAATTTTGTCAATTCTGGTAAAACGTCTTGTTTTTCTTGACGATGTTTTTCTATTTCTGTTTTGTGTTTTTCTATTTCTGCTTCCCAATCAGCTACTTTTTTGACTTTGTCTTTTTGCAGTTGATTTCTCTTTTGGAAAATGGTTAAATCGTCTTTAAAAACCGTTAAATTTCCCAACAATAATTTACCCGAAAACATGAATAAAAAGAAAATAAAGCCAAATGAAGCCCAAGATTTCATGGGCGTTTGTGTAGCATAAATTTGTGCAAAAACAAAAAATGCAGACGCTAAAGGCATTCCTACTTCTTCTAAAAGTCGTTTCCAGGTGCTTTCTTTTACGTCATCGTGCAGAAACGAAATTCTTCCGAAGAGGTTAAACATTCCCGCCATAAAAACCCCTGCTGCAATTAGTTTACTTTGTTCAAATTGTCCACGCAAAGATTCTTCAATCAAAAAGTAATTCCCAACGGCAATTCCACAAGCTAATAATAAACCAACAACGGTTCTTGGTAAATGATGTTGTTCGGTAAACTCCTGATTTTTAAGGTCGTGGATTTTCTGTTCTAACTCTTTTACTAAACTTTCCTTTTCGTTTATCCAATAATTGAGTTCGCCAATTTTCTCTTCTTTTTGCTCAATCACACGGTCAGTTTCAGCGGTTTGTTGGGCGAAGTAATGCTTAATGATAGAGATTTTTTCGTCTGGATTAGAGCCTGAAAGTCCAAAAATAACGCCTTCATCTCTCAAAATATCCTGATTAATGAGCCAATCGGGTTCACGAAAATCGGTTGTTTGTAATGATGGGATGTTAACAAACTCTACCAATTCTGTATCTTGACGAACAACTTCGGTAGCAGGCAATAATTCGACAGAAGGTTCAGTGACATTCTTATTTTTAGAAAATATAGATTTTATTCGAGAGAAAACAGACATTTTGATTAGGAAATATTTCGTTTGGAAATTTGAAATGAAATTGGAGAAAAATCCCCATTTCATCAATAAAAATATGAAGAACGGTGCTTTACCTATCCCCGCATTTCCTGCAATAATTTATTCGCAAAAATAAATTCATTTAACTCTGGAACGGTTGAAGTTCTGATATTTGTACTATCGCCTTCCCAAAGTTTTTTTCCTTTGTAGAGAAACATTATTTTCTTACCCATGCCAATTACCGAATTCATATCGTGCGTAATTACAATCGTGGTGATATTGAATTCGTCGGTAATTTCTTTGATTAAATCGTCAATTTTTACGGAAGTTAGCGGGTCAAGTCCAGAATTTGGTTCGTCACAGAATAGGTATTTCGGATTCATCACGATGGCTCTGGCAATACCAACTCTTTTTTTCATACCACCCGAAATCTCCGAAGGCATTCTTCCTCCTGCATTTTCTAACTCCACTCTTTTCAAACAGAACTCGGCACGGTCAATTTTCTCTTTTTCCGACATATTCGTGAGCATATCCAAAGGAAATTTTACATTTTCTAAGACTGTTTTCGAGTCGAACAATGCTCCTCCTTGAAACAAAACGCCCATTTCACGACGAATCGTTTTGCGAGTTTCTTCATCAGAATTATGAAAATCCCGACCGTCGTATAATACCTGACCTTTTTCTGGTTTCACGATACCAATCATACATTTTAACAATACACTTTTCCCTGTACCACTTCCACCAATAATCAAAGAAGTGTCGCCAGGTTTAAAAGTGCCATTAATACCGATTAATATATCTCGCCCGTTAAAGGATTTATTGATGTCTTTTATTTCAATCATAATAGGTTTACTTGATAATATTTAAAATTCCCATCTTCTGTAATAATTGTCAATTCTTCTTCTTGTGCCTGTGCTATCAAAAGCCTATCGAAAGGGTCATTGTGATAAAATGGGAGCTTTTGTAATCGTTCTAATTGTTCAACTGAAGTATTTAAAAGCGTAAAAAGGTTACTTCGTAAGTAGTTTTCAAGCTCAGATAAAGACATTGAAACAGATAATTTTCCAAGACTTTGCTTTATGGCAATTTCCCATAAACTGGCATAACTTACCACAATATTATTAGCTGAATCATTCAATATTTCAGCAAATCGAGGAGCGAGTTTTGGGTCATTTTCAGCGTGCCAAATGAGGATATGTGTGTCAATTAAATAGTTCATTATTGAGGTATATAATCTTCAAATCCTTCTGGTGTTGCATCAAAGTCATCAGCAACATTGCTAAAAATCCCTTTACCCCAACCTGCTTGACGTGGTTTTTGTTGAGAAGTACGGACTTCGACTTTATCCAAAATCTGCTTAACCCTTGCTAATAACAAAGTATCTTGCAATAAAGCTATTTTATTGATTAACTCTAATTTTTGTGCTTCGATTGTCATAATTTCACAATTTTAAACAAATTTAAAGAAACTTACAGATTTTCAATATCATTCAAATATATTTCCGCTTGCTTCAGTATTTCTGCTTTTTGGTCGGGCTGCATTTTATTCCAAGTTACGTAAGCCATACCAATTCTCGGATTTTTGGAAAGTTTGTCAGCGTGACGTTCGTAAAAATTCCAATAAAGACTGTTAAAAGGGCAGGCTTTAAAACCAGTTCTCTTCGATTTGTCATAAAAACACGTACCGCAATAATGACTCATTTTGTCAATATAATTTGCCGAAGCCACATAAGGTTTTGAGCCAACAATTCCACCATCAGCGTACTGACTCATGCCTCTTGTATTCGTAATTTCAACCCATTGAATGGCATCAATATAAACGCCCAAATACCATTCGTCCACTTGGTCGGGATGAATACCCGACAAGAGTGTAAAGTTACCAATAATCATTAATCTTTGAATGTGATGGGCATACGCAAAATCTAAACTTTGCCCGACCGAATGTTTCAAACAGTTCATTTTTGTTTGACCGTTCCAAAACCAATCAGGAAGTTTTCTGTCATGATTGAAATAGTTAAGGCTTTCATAGTCAGGCATTTTTGCCCAATAAATTCCCCGCATATATTCACGCCAACCGATAATTTGCCTAACAAAACCTTCAATTTGTGAAATACTTATTTTATCCTGATTTTCCTCCCAAAACTTCACTGCTTTTTCCACAACTTCTAAAGGCGAAATCAATTTTACATTCATTGAAAACGATAGACGTGAATGATAAATTGACCAATAGGAGGGGTGCATTGCATCTTCATAAGTTCCGAAATTTTCAAGACAATTCTCCACGAAAAAATCTAAAAGTGCTAACGATTCTGCCCGAGTAGTAGCCCAAATAAACGCTTTGGGATTTACTCGTCCAATCGTTTTGATTTCTTGCTTTTGTACTAAATCATAGATTTCTGAAACATCTTTATCAAACGTTAATGGCTCAACAGGACGGTGATTATTCGGCAGTTTTTTGCGATTATCGGCATCATAATTCCATTGTCCCGTCAAAGGTTCTGAGCCATCCATCAAAATACCGTATTTTTTCCGCATCTTTCGGTAGAAATTTTCCATCAAAAATGACTTTTTACCTTTGAAAAAATCCGAGAAATCAGTCGGCGAAATCATAAAATGCTCCGTATCGCAACCAGCTTTTTTAGCAAAATCCTTCAACTGCTTACTCAGCCGATATTCATCAGGTTGTTGATATTCAAAAGTTTCAATATCAAGTTCTTGAATAAGAATTTCAAGATTATCAGTGAGTGATTGCGTATTCTTCTCATCGTCTAAGTTTAGATAAATCACTTGATGACCTTGCGTCCGTAAGTCTTCCACAAAGGCACGCATAGCGGTGAAGAAAGCAATGATTTTTTGGATATGGTGATTGACATAATCCGTTTCTTGCCGAATTTCCATCATCACGTAAAAGATATTTTCGTCTTTTTGCTGATACCAAGAATGTTGGTGATTGAGTTGGTCGCCGAGGATAAGGCGTAGGGTTCGTTTTTGCATAAAAAAAGCAGAGCCATTATTTGACTCTGCTTTAATAACTTATATCTAATAAGATTGTTAAAATTCTTATTTAGAACTCAATACTGCACCATAATACTCACGGTTCATACGAGCGATGTTTTCCAATGAGATACCTTTTGGACATTCAGCTTCACAAGCTCCTGTGTTGGTACACGCTCCGAAACCTTCAATATCCATTTGGGCAACCATTTTCTCGGCACGCATAGTCCGTTCTGCTTGTCCTTGTGGTAATAATGACAATTGTGAAATCTTCGCTGAGGTAAATAACATCGCCGAAGCATTTTTACAAGCTGCCACACAAGCACCACAACCAATACAAGCTGCTGCTGCAAAAGCCTCGTCAGCATGGTCTTTACCGATTGGCAAAGCGTTGGCATCTTGAGCATTACCAGTATTTACTGAAACATAACCACCCGCCGAAATAATACGGTCGAAAGCTGAACGGTTTACCGCTAAGTCTTTCACGATTGGGAATGCTTGCGCTCTCCAAGGCTCAACTGTGATGGTTTCACCACTTTTGAATGATCTCATGTGCAACTGGCAAGTTGTAACGCCTTTGTTTGGGCCATGAGGTTCACCATTGATGTACATCGAACACATTCCGCAAATACCTTCACGGCAGTCGTGGTCGAAAGCAACGGGCGTTTCGCCTTCGTTGATGAGACGTTCGTTCAAAACATCAAACATTTCTAAGAA
>JAAFIU010000285.1 GCA_013298805.1 Cytophagales bacterium
ATATACAAACCTGATTCAAGAGCATTTGGCAGTACGTAGTTCAGTGGGCGTTTTTGATGTCTCACACATGGGCGAGTTCGTGGTAAAAGGCGAGCGTGCAACTGAGTTTTTACAGTACGTTACTTCCAATGATGTTTCTGCTTTGGTAGATGGCAAAGTTCAATATTCATGTTTACCAAACGACAAAGGTGGTATTGTTGACGACCTTTTGGTTTATAAACGTAACGACAATGAATACTTTTTGGTCGTAAATGCTTCAAACATCGAAAAAGACTGGTCTTGGATGCAATCGCACAACTCATTTGATGTAGAAATGCAGGACATTAGCGAAGGCATGAGTCTTTTTGCGGTTCAAGGTCCAAAAGGTGTGGCAACGATGCAAAAGCTTACCGATTTAGACGTAAGTTCGATGGAATATTATACTTTCAAAGAAGGAACAGTGGCAGGCATTAGTGATGTATTAATTGCAACAACAGGTTACACAGGTGCAGGAGGAATGGAAGTTTACGTTCCGAACGAACACGCTGAAGCTATGTGGAAAGCTATTTTTGAAGCAGGTGCAGAATTCAATATCATTCCCGTTGGTTTAGGAGCAAGAGATACGTTGCGTACAGAAATGGGCTATTGTTTATACGGACATGATATTGATGATACAACGTCGCCAATTGAAGCAGGTTTGGGCTGGATTACAAAATTTAACAAAGAATTTATTTGCTCTGATTTACACAAAAAAATCAAAGAAAATGGCGTAACTAAGAAATTGGTAGGCTTTGAAATGATTGATAGAGGGATTCCAAGACAACATTATGAAATCATGGACGCCGCAGGAAATATCATTGGTGAAGTTACTTCTGGAACTCAGTCGCCATCCATGAGCAAAGGAATCGGAATGGGATATGTTGCCATAGAATTCAGCAAAAACGGTTCTGAAATTTACATCAATATCCGTAACAAATATTTGAAGGCAGTTGTAACAAAAATGCCGTTTTTGAAAGTGTAACTCGATGCTTCCGCATCGGATAAGAACAATTATCTCCCGATGTTGAGGCATCGGATTACAAAATGAAAAAAATTGACGTTTGCTTAACCCCCGAATTATTACATCTTCACGATATTGAAAATTCAATTGTAGTGGTAGTTGATATTTTTAGAGCCACTTCTTGCATGACAACGGCTTTTGCCAATGGCGTGGAAGCAATTATTCCTGTTGCCACCATTGACGAATGCGTAGCTTATCAGCAAAAAGGCTATTTAGCTGCCGCTGAACGTGATGGAAAAACGCCCGAAGGTTTTGATTTTGATAATTCGCCGTTTAGTTACATGGCTGAAAAAGTGCAAGGTTCAACCATTTGTGTCACGACAACTAATGGAACTTTGGCAATTACAAAATCGAAAAATGCGGTGAAAGTAATGGTGGGTTCATTCTTGAATTTAGGAGCTTTAACAGCCTATTTAAAAGACCAACAATACGACATTTTGGTGCTTTGTGCGGGTTGGAAAGGCAAACCAAATTTGGAAGATACACTCTTTGCAGGTGCTTTGGTAGAGCGTTTACAAAACGAATTTATGATAGAAGAAGATGCCGCTTTGATGGCTCAAAGACTTTATAATTTAGGAAAAGATGATTTATTAGCTTGTGTTGCTTCGTCGTCACACGTAAAAAGGTTACAACGTCTTGGCATCCAAAAAGATATAGCTTATTGTTTACAGCACGACTTATACGATGTTTTACCTGTTTTAAGAGGTAATTCTTTGGTAAATATGTAAAAACTGTGTAAAAAGTATCATGTATTAAGTCCTAAGAATGTTACTACTTATAATTTCTTAAGACTTAATACATTGGACTTTATACAACCTAATTACTTTCAACAATTCTCGCCATCAATATCACAAACATCTCCCTCCACATTTGCCACTTCTAATTCCCGAGCAACTTTCTCAATAATTTCTACAAAAACATCTGATGGTTGAGCTCCAGAAATGGCATATTTCTGATTAAAAATAAAGAAAGGAACACCCGAAACGCCTAATTGACGATAGTAATTCATTTCTTCTTTTACTTCGTCTGAAGCTACGTCTGAATTAATAATCTCTTTCGTTTGCACCTCATTCCAACCGTATTTAGCCATTATTTCAACGATATTCTCCTCAATTGTCAGGTCAATTTTATCCACAAAATAAGCTTTCATAAAAGCCTCTTTCACATCAGCTTGAATCCCATCTTGCTCAGCCACCGTAAGTATTCTGTGAAGCGTAAAGGTATTGATACTTTTAGGCAAATTAGCAAAATCAAAAGATAGCCCTTCTGTTTCAGCGGCTTGCTCAACTTGACGGAATTTATCAACAAAATTACCTCCAAAGCGATTTTCCATATAAGTTTGAAAATCTATTCCTTCAGCAGGAACAGAAGGGTCAAGCTGAAAAGGATGATAGACAATTTCTATGTCTTTAACTTGCACATTATCAGAAGATTGTGTATATTTAATTGCTTTTTCTAATCTGCGTTTTCCAATGTAGCACCAAGGGCATACTACATCAGACACTACATCTATACGAATCATTGTTTTTTGTTCATTTTAACATTATAAAATCTTACTTACCCATTATTTAGTCATTTCATAAGCTGACGGCAAATCTAAATTTCAAAATCAGACGAGCCGAAATTTAATAGTTTAAATTTATGAATACGTTTCACTCATTGTGAATAACTATTTTACGAATAACCGATAACAAACTACTTAAATTCCACAATTTCTTAGAATAATGTAAACAATCTGAAAATCAGATGGTTAAATCATTATCTCATTAAAATCAGCTCTATTATGAAAAAAATCTATTTATTGTTTTTTATCGCATTGGTCGCTCTAACATCTTGCAATCGTAATGGTTTCCAGATAGGCACTGCCTGTCATAGAGAAATTGAAGATGAAGTCTTTAAACCTAATTATCAGTCATTTACAACGATTGAAAAACAGTTTAATGTCATTGACACAACCTATCAATTTCAAGCCGTTATTGATGAAATTGGTAACCAAATGAAGCTTCGAGGCTATCAGGATTTGAAAGAACGCCCCAATCTTATCGTTTTTTATGCTCTTTTCCCAAATGATGTTAATTTATCGGTTCTTCAACGCTCGTTTAGAGGTTTGGGGAAGGAAAACATGAATGAGGAACTTCGTAGAATTAGACTCCGAAAAGGAACACTTTTGATTCAATTTGTGGAAAATGATTCCAATCGCCCAATCTGGATGGGATATGCAGCGGGTATTGCTCAACCAGAAACCAGTAAAATTGACGAAAAAGCCCTCAGAGTAGCAACAAGGCAGATATTTGATAATTATAAGATATTTGCAAAAGACTATATCGCTGGCAAAACAATGGTGACAACTCAGGTTTTAGCGAGTAAGTAGATATTGGTTTTATTTTTAAGGAAGGCTTCGTTTAAAACGAAGCCTTCCTTTTTATAGGTAAGTAAGCATATCTACGACTTCTCTATGTTGCGGAAACATGGTCAATAACTCATCTCGACTTTTCATTTCAAAATCTTCAAAATCAAAACCTGGGGCTACGGTACAACCCACCAAAGAATAACTATCTGAGTCAGCAGGTTTTGAGCCAAACCACATTCCCGCAGGAACGACGGCTTGAAAAACTTCTCCCTTTTCAGGATTATTACCTAAACGAATAATAGTCAAATCCCCCTGATTACCTATCACATAAACATTCAACGGACAACCTGCATAAAAATGCCACATTTCATCAGATTCTATCCGATGTAATGCTGAAATATGATGACTTTCCAACAAGAAATATATGCCCGTTGAAAAACTACGGTCACCTTTAAAACGGCTTGGAAGGGCATTCTGAGGAATATTTTCCGCCGAACGATAGGTTTCTGCAAAATATCCACCTTCGGGATGAGTTTGCATATTATAGGCGTTGATGTAAAATTGGGCGGGCTTAGTCATCGGGTAAAGTTTGTTTTATCTGAAAAATTATATGATTCAAGTTACCCATGAAGAAGTATTTATTCAAATTTTGTCAAGTTTTCTTCCACATTTGCAACATTCTAAAAGCATTCTGTGTCATTTTTTTGAACTTGAGTTAATTCACTCAATTACTAATTCACAAATCACAACTAATTGCCTCTGGAACAAACGCTTTACATAGACAAACATATTCGTCTAACCGCTACTTAATACGCTTAATTTTCCTCCTCATCTTTTTTCTTCACCTTTTTGGGGGCTTCATAGATGATTTTTCCTTTTGTATCTCGCTCCACTAAAACTTCTGGTTCTGACTTATCGAATTTGTCTTTGGCGTAGATTGTTTCTTTCTTCAAACGCCCCTGCGAGCCAAATTGATGATACTCTCGCCAACGTCCTACTTTTACGCTATCATCAAATCTTCCTTCTTCTTTCAACTGTCCTCCATCATAAAACAAGCGATATTCACCCGTTACTTTATTGAACTTTACGGGAATAACCTCTTTAATTTTGAGCTGCTCTTTGTCGTAGTAAGAAAACTTGGAATCCGCCAAAAAACCTTCTTTATATTTCTCTTTCGACAATAAAATATAGTCCTGCGTGTAAGTTTCCCAACGTCCATCTTTTACGCCTACATAAAAGAATCCTTCTTCAACCAATTCGTCATTAATATACTTTTTATAAGGGCCATGACAAACTTCGCCGTAATCTTTATCCTTTCTCGGAACATTGGTAATACGTCTCAACTTGGGGTCGTACCACCAAATTTCTTTGGCATAAATACTTGGCTCTGCTTCATCTGGATTACGCAATACATTTATTTCTTCAACCGTCAATCTTGTTCCCGAACCATATTCACCAATACGAAGCTCAAACTTAATATCTTCATATTCGTCTTTTGGTTTTTTCTTAATTTTTGTCTTCTTTTTCGACTTCCCGATTTTTAAGCCTAAGTCCGCAGAAAGGTCACTAACTTCTCCTTTCAACCTTTTGAACTCTTCTTTATTATGTTTAATATCCTCTTTTACATCTTTAACAGTCTTTTTGGCATTCTTGATATTATCTAAAATATCTGTCTGAATTAAACCACCCAAAAGTCCTGCTTTTTTCTTGGCAGAAGTATCTGTTTTGGGCTTGGCAATTGTCTTAAATTCATCAGACTGAGCAAAAGATGTCAAAGCAAATGAAATTAGAAATATGGAAAATAAAATAGAAAGAGTTTTCATTACAGGAATGATTAAAGCGAATGTATTACCTTTGTAAAACGAATAGTTATGAATTTTATTCTTGATTTCAATAAAGTAAAGATAACAATATTCGTTCCATTTAACTCAATCATAGTATTACCATTCTTATT
>JAAFIU010000276.1 GCA_013298805.1 Cytophagales bacterium
TCAAAAAGATACGCTAAACCTTTTTACGCATGGGAAAAGACTTTATAAATATCTGATTAAGAATAACTTAGCAATACCCGATGTATTTAAAGTATTCAAACTTATAAAAGTGTCGGTCTAAAAAATGAAAGATAAACTTATAGATTGATTGTCCTTTTCAATGAGTTCTAACAAAAACCGTCAATGTAAAATTCTAAATGTCATTTCTCGTAATGCTTCTCCATCACTCAATGAACCACTCTCTACTCCTTTCGACTTCAAATCTAACTTTTTAATCTCTCCAATTATCTGCATAACTTTCAATAAATTATAATTCCTTATGGCTAAAATATAATCTTTGGTAAAAAATGGATTTACGCCCAATACTACCGCTAAATTTCGTTCAGATTTATCTTGTGTGGCATGGGTTAAAAGCACCTTTGAAAAGAAATTATACAGCAAAAGGACAATGGGGGCAAGTGGATTATCTTTCGGGTTGGCAGCAAAGAAATTGATAATCTGATTGGCTCTTAAAACATCTCGATTTATCAAGGCTTTCTGAAATTCAAAGTAATTATATTCCTTACTAATGCCAACAAATTTCTCCACAACCTGAGCGTTGATTTCTTCATCAATTCGCAAATTGAGCATTATTTTGTCAATTTCAGAAGCCAAACGTTTTAAGTCATTCCCCACGTTTTCAACCAACATTTCGATGGCTTTACGACTAATTTTCAATCCGTGTTCATGGCAATATTCAAGAATCCAATCGGGAATTTTATTATCATAAAACTTCTTTGAAGTCATCAATACACCCGTTTTATCGAAGGTTTTCACCCATGTTTTACGTTCATCAGCCGAAGTCTTAAAAACCAAAACCAAGACCGTAGAAGTAAGTGGATTTTTGGCGTAATTCTCCAAAGCAACTTGCATTTCTTTCTGCTCTATTCCTTGCAAACCTTGGGCTTCTTTCACCAAAATCAATTGACGCTCTGCCATCATTGGAAATCGCTTTGCGTGCGAAATCAGGGCGGGGACGGTCAAATCTTTCCCAAAAAACACAAATTGATTAAAACTTCTATCGGAAGGAGAAAGCGCATTTTCTTCGATATAATCCGATACTTTATCTATATAATACGGTTCGTCACCGTGCAATAAATACAAGGGCGAATAAACTTTTTTCTTTAAATCTTTTAAAACGTCAGCGGCAGATTTGGGCATTTTTGTATTAGAGATTAAATTTGGGTTCTTAGGTTTAAGTCTATAAAATTAATAAACTACGCATTGGCATTTATAATTTTTTGACAATGTTCAATCAATTGTGGAAAGAATTCTCTAAACTCAACTTCGTATAAATCGTAATCATTTTTCAAATCCTCCGTAGCATTTTCAATTCCCGATTTAAAGCTCAATCGTTGCGAAATGCCTTTCAAAGCCCATTCAATGCCTTCATAAGTTGCATAACTTGTAAACCAATTCCTTTTAATCATCGAATTTACCATTCTTTCCATCGGCTCGGGAATTTCATCCTTTCTTTCGATTAATAAATCATAAAACTGTTGACTGAAATCAGGAAGTTGTACCGTTGAATAATGATGGAAATTTTTCGCCAAAACATTATCGTAAAACATATCCACCACAATGCCCGAAAACTTATGATATTTTGGTTGTAAACGGTCAATACTTTGTCTAACAATTGGGTGCGAATCTGTGAAAAAGTCAATTTCCCGATGCAAAGCAATTCCTCGAATAATCTCTTCTGAGTAAGGAGAATTGTGCAATTTATTCAAACGACCTTTGACAAAATCACCTAAAAAATTGCCAATTTTGAGGTCATCATCATCGCCAGAAAGATAAGTATGGGCTAAAAAATTCAAATGGATAGTTTTTTTAATTTCTTAATCATAAAGTTAAGCAAAAACTGTTACCTTTTTATGGGATATGATTAACTTCGTGAATCATTTTAAAAACTTAGCATAATGCAAATTACGAATGAAAAAGTTGTTACGTTAATGTATGAATTAACCGTGACCGATGCCGATGGAGAAAAAGAACTAATCGAAACCGTTGAGCAAGAAGACCCTATGGCGTTCATTCAGGGAATGAGTGGCTTACCTGAAGCCTTTGAAGGAAATATTGAAGGACTTTCTATTGGTGATACCTTTGAATTTTCTATCCCAGCCGAAGATGGATACGGTGAGTATGACCCTACTGCGGTTGTAGAATTACCGAAAGATATTTTTAAAGTTGATGGTGAATACGTTGAAGAAATGTTGGAAGTTGGCAATTACTTACCAATGACTGACGACGGCGGTAATCAATTGAATGGCAAAGTGTTAGCCGTTGAAGCAGATTTTGTAAGAATGGATTTCAACCATCCTTTAGCCGATAAAGAAATGTTCTTTAAAGGAACAATTTTGGACGTAAGAGACGCTACTCAATCAGAAATTGAACACGGACACGTACATGGTGCGGGGGGCGTTCAGCATTAAAACTATCTTAATTTGGATTGCGACATTTCGCAATCCAAATTAAGAATTATCTTTAAACCATTATTAAAATATGCAAAAACCAGATTTTGACGATATATTCATGGAATTGGCGGTAAATCTTGCCAAACGTTCTCATTGTATCAAAGCCCAAGTTGGGGCAGTATTGACAAAAGACACCCGAATAATATCTATTGGCTATAATGGACCGCCCTCTGGTACACACAATTGCGACATTGAATTTCCCGTTGATGGTTGTGAACGTGATTCTAAAGGAAGCTGCTCTTTGGCACTTCACGCTGAACAAAATGCCATTTTATATGCCGCAAAAAACGGTGCATTAATTGAAGGTTCAACGATTTACGTTACGCTTTCGCCTTGTATAGCCTGTGCAAGAATTATTTACAGCATGAAAATTTCTAAAGTTATTTTTCTTAATTCTTATGCTGAATATAAAAAGATTGGCAAAGATGAAGGCGTTGAGTTTTTGAGAAAATTTGGCGTGGAGGTGGTTAGATATGTAGCTTCGGATTTGGTGTAAATCTATTAATGTCTGAATTTGGATTATTCAGATTAAGAGATTTTTTGGATTTTTACTTTGAATTAATCCAAAAAATTCTCAAATCTGCCTAATCCAAATTCAGATACTATTTACCTTCCTACATAACCAATCTGTTCGTCTTCGTCTTCAAAAACCAATTCTGCATCTTTCTCCCAAATTTCCATTTCACAAGGTTTGCAGTTGAATTTTAGTTTGTATTCATTTTCCCCGTGTTTCAAGGTCAAAGGCTCGACTAACTTCTCTCCCATTGTCTCCCGCTGGAATCTTGCACATTTGCCTAATTCGTATTTTACGCAATATTTGGTCGTCATTACCCGTGCTTTTCCTGGGTCCCATTGTAATTCAAAGGCTTTTTCAATTTCAGTTACGCCATGTCTCTTGTAGAAAGCTCTCGCCATTTTATTCGACACATTGTACATAAAATCAAGTTTTTGAACGGGATAAGGATGGTCGGTTTTTGTAATTTGGAATTCTTCTCTGTGATAATCTCTCACACGAATATCAACTAATTGTTCCAAAACTTCCCGTCTAATTTCATTAATTTTTGAAATGGGTAAAAACCAGTTTTGCGACAATTCCACCTCTACCTTATCAACAATAAAAGGTGTATTTCCCGTTTTTGCAATATTCTTTTTAATGTTTGGAATTACAGATTCTTGGCTTTTGGCTAATTCTTTCACCGTCTGAAAGCTTTGTAAACTTTGGTGTCCGTCTTCATCAATCGCTAATAATTGGAAACCATCAGCTGTTTCAGTGAATTTTAACGAAACCCCAATTTTACGAACCGCACTATTTTCTTTCTCAACCATTTTATTAAATTCAGCATCCGAATTTCTATAAATGACCGTTCCAATGGGCAGCGATTTAAATGTATTTGGTACAACTACATTATTAACAATGATATTAATTTGAACTCCGTCAGGCTCGCCATTTTCATTGATAAAGTACAAACCATCGCCATTATTTAGCTTTTCAAAATTTTCAATAACATAGCCATTTGCCTTGATTTCCTGCAATTTACCAATCAATTGTCCTTGCGACTTTGGACTTTCCCAAGAACCTATTTTCTCTTTACGTTTATTGACAAAATAATCGGTATAACCTCTATTGAAACTCCTGTCCATTTCTGGCTCAAAATTGTAGAATGTTCTACCCGAAGAAGCCTTCTCAAACTTATCACTATTATTTTCCAAGAACGAATCCAATTTCTTGCGTAAGTAAGACGTATTGTTTTTTACGTAAACAATATCCTTCAAACGCCCTTCTATTTTGAAAGAAGTAACCCCTGCTTCAATTAAATTAGGTAATTGGTCGCTCAAATCTAAATCTTTGATAGACAATAAATGGCTATTAGCAATTAAGGTTTTACCAGTTCCGTCAATTAACTGATAAGGCAAACGGCAGTTTTGAGCGCAAGAACCTCGATTTGCACTACGTTCTCCACCCGCAATACTCATATAGCAATTACCACTAAAAGAAACGCATAAAGCCCCAGAAACGAAGAATTCTAATTCCACGTCAGTCGCTTCACTAATTTCTCTGACTTGGTCTAAATTCAATTCTCTTGCCAACACAACCCGTTTCATACCTGCATCTTTCAAGAATTTCACGTGCTTTGCGTCTCTGTTATTGGCTTGCGTACTCGCATGGATAACGATGGGTGGCAAATCCATTTCCATAATCGCCATATCCTGCACGATGAGTGCATCCACGCCAATATCGTATAATTGATAGATTAGTTTTTTACATAAATCCAGCTCATTATCATACAAAATCGTATTGATAACGACAAACACCTGAGCCTTGAAGAGATGAGCATATTTAACCATTTCGGTAATATCCTCAATAGAATTGGTTGCGTTTGTTCTTGCTCCAAATTGTGGAGCTCCAATATATACAGCATCTGCACCCGCATTAATGGCAGCCATTCCTTGAAAAAGGTTTTTGGCAGGGGCAAGAATTTCAACTTTCTTTTTCATTTTGTGATTTTTGTAATAAGGTGTAAAATTACGGAATTTTGAGAGAAAATATTACAAAACAAAAAAAACGCCAATCAAAAATCATTGATTGGCGTTCTCATAATAACTCAAAAAATCTATCCCAAATAAGTCTTCAAAGCCTTACTTCTTGAAGTATGACGTAAACGACGAATGGCTTTTTCTTTAATCTGACGTACACGCTCACGAGTAAGATTGAATTTCTCACCAATTTCTTCTAAAGTCATGGCGTGTTCTCCATTCAATCCAAAATATAAAGTAACTACGTCAGCTTCACGTTGCGTTAAAGTTGACAAAGCTCTTTGTACTTCACGACGTAATGAATCGTTAATCAAACCTGAATCTGGCTTATCTTCACCATCATTTTCCAAAACGTCCAACAAAGAGTTTTCTTCACCTTGAACAAACGGTGCATCCATTGATACGTGACGACCTGAGATTTTCAAAGTATCGACAACTTCACCCGTAGAAATTTCCAAAACCTCCGCTAATTCTTCTGGCGTTGGTTCACGTTCAAACTTTTGTTCTAATTCCGAAAACGTTTTCGAGATTTTATTTAAAGAACCAACACGGTTTAATG
>JAAFIU010000070.1 GCA_013298805.1 Cytophagales bacterium
TTATGCCAAAGGCTATAATGATATTCCACGAGATATGATAAAAGCCAAAGTATGGTTTAAAAAATATAAAGACAATAAAACAATCAAGCAAAACACAAAACTGTAAATTTAAAAATCATGAAAAACACACTCTTCGTAGTTGCCATCATTTGGGTATTATCATTCGCAAAAATAACTGCTCAATCTGCTTCAAGTCCTGCCGTACCAACGCTTACCGTTGGGGCATCTGTCAATATTTCTGGAAAGCAACGAATGCTTACTCAGCGAATGGCAAAAGCATATATGTATATTGGAATGAATATTAACACAGAAGCGGCCATCCGTGAAAAAAGTAATTCAATCATTCTTTTTGAAGAAAACTTAAAATCATTGATGGCATTTACGCCAACCGACAAAATAAATTTATTGCTACTCAAAGAAGAAACACTTTGGAAGGAATACAAAAAATTAATCATCTCGGATGTCACAAAAGATAATGCCAAGCAAATTTTAGAAACGAACACTACTATTCTTACCGCTTGTGACGATGTGGTAAAGGCTTATGTAGAATATGCAGGGAGTTTGAAAAAAGATGTTGACGGGGTTTCTTCTGCCATCGTTGCGGACAATATCAATACATCGGGCAGACAAAGAATGTTGTCTCAGAGACTTACTTTTTACTATGCTGCCTACGTTTGGGGTATTGCCGAATCAGCAGGAGCTTTACGTCTAAAAAATCAAGCTGAACTTTTACAACAAAATTTCAGCAAACTAATCACTTCAGAAGTAAACACCTCTGAAATTGATGATGCTATTGCGGGTGTTGTGGGTGATTGGCGAGACATTGAAGAAAGATGTATTAATCAAAACTGCTATACATTTGAAAATAAAGGTATTGAAGTAGGAAAAATGTACGCTTTTTCAGCAACAGTTTTATCAAAAATGGATAAAATTACGGCTATGTATGCTAAGTTGTTGGAGTAGTTTTGGGGTTAGTATTTCACAAAAAAGTCCCTCAAAATTTAATTGAGGGACTTTTTTGTGAAAAATCAGATAGGAGAAAAATCATATTGCATAATTTTACCATCTTCTATTTGAGTAAAAACCAGTTCTTCTTGTTCTATTCTATTGATATTTAAAACGATAAAATCTTTTTGGTCTGATTTCCTACTTTTAATTTGGCTTTCATGATTCATAAACTCCCATTTACCAGTTTCTTCGGCATCATCTTTTGTAAAAATCTTCATCGTTTTGTTTTGCAAAAACTTCATTTTGAGGAAACTGTATTCATTACCCAAATTAAACAAAGAAGAATTTCTATCATAAACAATTTTATATTCGCCTGCTATAAGTTGCTTAACCTTCTCTATTTTCCATTTTTTAGAGGTTAGCGTCTCCATATTTGAAGCTCTGACAACAGACTCACAAGTGTTATCTTTGGGTGGATAACTAAAGATAACACTTGTAAATAAAATGGTGATTAATAGTGTTTGTTTTTTCATACCGTTTTTAGTTTAAATTGTCCAACAACAAAAGAAAAACGGTTACTAAATGGTGATATTATTGATAGCTTGTTAAATACTGTTAAACCTTATTTTGCTTTTCCTCCACCCAAAAACTCACTATCCAATAATTTAGCAACTCCTTCAAATGGCACTGCGGTTTTATTATAGCCAAACGTGGTTGCTAATGAACTTGTCTTGTTGTTGTCGCCCATTACCATATCAACGTCTTGCATGGTCATTTGGCAAGGGTGTTCGTAACCACAAGCGTGCGAAATTTCCAGAATTTCTTTGTTGATATTTTTGACATAATTATAAAAACGTTCGCTTTTTAAGGCGGGGTCAATACCAGCTTGTAACCATTTACTTGACGTTGCAACGCCCGTAGGACAACGGTTGGTATGACAAACCTGTGCTTGAATGCAACCAATTGACATCATGGCTTCACGACCAACATTGACCAAATCACAACCCATTGCAAACGCCATCATGGCTTTTTCAGGAAAACCTAATTTACCCGAACCGATGAAGACAATTTTATCAGTCAAATCGTATTTTTGAAAAATTTTATAAATCTTGGTAAAAGCAAAATTGAATGGCAACGACACGTGGTCAGCAAAAGCGTGTGGTGCTGCTCCTGTACCTCCTTCTCCCCCATCAATGGTGATAAAATCGGGGCCTTTTCCCGTTTTAACCATGTATTGAGCTAATTCTTCCCACATTTCAGTTTTACCAACTGCCGATTTTATCCCGACGGGCAAACCCGTTTTATTTGCCATATCTTCAATAAAATCCACCATTTCGGGAATGGTAGAAAATTTACTATGAAAGGCAGGCGAAAGGGCATCTTTCCCCATCGGAATATGTCTGATTTCTGAAATTTCTTTCGTAATTTTTGCGGCGGGTAACATTCCGCCCTTCCCAGGTTTTGCTCCTTGCGAAAGTTTCAACTCTAAAGCTTTTACAAATGGATTTTCGGTAGTCATTTTGATTAACTTTTCCATCGAAAAATTACCTTCATCATCCCGAACACCAAAATATGCCGTTCCGATATTCACAATAACGTCTGAACCAAATTTGTGATATGGCGACAATGACCCTTCGCCTGTGTTATGATAACAGCCAAATTTCTCCGCCCCTTTATTCAATGATTCAATGGCTTTTGCAGATAATGAGCCGTAACTCATTCCCGAAATATTCACTACTGAATATGGTTTATACGGCTTTTTACGCTTATGATATTCGCCAATGGTTTTGGCACACGGCACCGCACTTGGTTCTTTTTTATTGGGGTGATTTGCGGGTAATTGATACCCCAACATAGCGTGCTTGATAAAAATATAGCCAACCGAGTTAAAGTCTTGGTCTGAACCAAACCCTTGCAAATTATTTTCTTGTTTTGAAGAAGCATAAACCCAGGCACGTTCACCCCGATTGAAGGGTAATTCTTCACGATTATTTGCCACTAAATATTGCCGAATTTCAGGGCCTATTTTTTCGAGCATATAGCGAATATGACCAATTACAGGGAAATTATGCTGAATGGTATGACGGTTTTGTAAAATATCCCTGATTGCCAAAACGACAATTCCTGCGGGAATTAGTAGCCAGTAGTTCATAAATTTGTTTTAGTTTTTATTTTCTTGACTTAAAGAAACACCTCCTGAAATTATCATTTTCATAACATCGGAAGTAGGAAGATGAAGTGGTGTTATACTTGTTGAAGGAACGATGAACATTTCGCCCGAAAAAGCATAAGAATGCGGACAATAAACCATGACTGAGCCTTCGGATATATCTAAAAACTGAAGGTCAGATTGAGTAATGAAACCTAATTTCTGAATTCCATTTTCTTTATTAAATAGTATTTTGACGGGCTGATTAAATTTCTTTTTATCTCCTACAAACGCCTCAACAAGGTCTTTTAAGGAGAAATAAATAAGTCGAACCAAAGGCAAACGAGCCAGCCCTTCTTCAATAATCTGTACAACAGGAACAGCAATAAAAGTTGAACCCAAGAAACCCACAATCATAATAATGGCTACCATTAAAGCAAGTCCAGTACCTCTAAAATAAAAGTAAAAATGGCTATCAAGAGAATCTAAAAGGTTAAATATAATGTAGCCTGTGATATAAACAGGAGCTAACATAAGCAAGCCTTTGACAAAGTAGCTAAACAGTTTTGCGGATATTCGTTTGAATTTGAAGGACATTTTCGATTCCTAATATGATTTTATTCTTTGGATAGGTAACATTATATTTTACATCAAGGTTCTTTTTTTCTTTTGGTTTTAAATGAAAACTCCAAGCTAATCGTCCGTGAGTAAAATCTATTTCTGCATCCGAACTTTCTAATATTTCAACCTCAACCAAACCGTCTTTTGAGTACGGAATCAAATCCTCCACGGTTAGTTTTAATGTTACTTTTTTCGGATTCCTAAATTCTATTCGATACGCTCTGTATTCTATCACTTTTTTGTCAACAATCATTTTTGTATTGCTGACAATTTTACGTTTAATTTCTATTTTTTCATTCAGAGAAATATTTACGAATAATGTATCCAGACCAACAACAGCCGTTTTTCGCTGAGTTTTTATTATTTTTTGGGCATTTACAAGCACACTTGTTTGCAGAAAAAAAGCACAAACTAAACAGGCTTTGATAATTGATATATGTGTTTTTTGTATCATCTAAAATATCATGGTGCTTAAACAAATTGAATTCTTACTATTAAGTACAAATCATGGTAAGGATTTCATTAAGGACATACTTATTAGTAATTTTGTGGAATCAAAATTCACCATACTCTTACAAATCAAATTTATGATTTACGAATATAGCTATTTACAAGATTTTATCCGAAAAGTATTTTTAGCCATTGGTTGTCCAGATCAAGATGCACTCTTGGCATCAAAGGTACTAATTTCTGCTGACTTACGTGGAGTTGATTCTCACGGTACTGCTCGTTTGAGTGGATATGTCCGTTTGTATGACAACGGACGCTTGAATCCTAATCCACAAATCAAAGTAATCCACGAAACACCTTCAACCGCTGTCATTGATGGCGACAAAGGTCTTGGTTTGGTGGTTGCTCCTTATGCCATGAAAGTGGCAATGGAAAAAGCTAACAATGTAGGTTCTGGTTGGATTTCAGTACAAAATTCAAATCACTTTGGAATTGCGGGTTTTCATGCAATGATGGCTTTGGAAAATGATATGATTGGTTGGGCAATGACAAACGCCGCCCCATTAGTTACGCCAACTTTTTCAAAAGAAAAATTATTAGGAACAAACCCCATTGCAATAGCTGTTCCTGCTGATAAAAACCCTGCTTTTGTGGCAGATTTTGCCAGTACAGCAGTTGCTTATGGTAAAATGGAAATTCTTCAACGCAAAGGCTATCCTGCTCCAATTGGTTGGGTACAAGATAAAGATGGTAATCCAACGGATGACTCAAATGCGGTGAAAAATGGTGGTGCTTTGCTCCCATTAGGTGGCGACCGTGAGCATGGTTCACACAAAGGATACGGACTTGGAGCGATTGTAGATATATTTTCGGGTGTATTATCAGGAGCAAATTTTGGCCCTTGGGTTCCTCCATTTGCTACGGCAAGCTTCATGGCAGCGGGTGAACAAGTAGGTAAAGGTACTGGTCACTTCTTGGGAGCAATGAGAATTGATGGTTTCCGTCCTGCGGAAGATTTTAAAGCGGATATGGACAGATGGATTGACCGTTTTCATGCTGCATCTGCGGTAGAAGGGCAAAAAGTATTAGTTCCTGGCGACCCAGAAAGAGAATTAGAAGCAGAACGTAAAGCTAACGGTATTAATTTGTTAGAACCCGTTGTGAATGATTTAAAAGGGTTGGCTGATAGATTTGGGATTGAATTTAAATAATACTGAACTTTTCATAAAAGCTACTATCAGTTAAAAATTAACGATGGTGATTTTATTGTTCAAAATCAATAAAAGACAATTTTAAACAAGTCTTCGAAATTGCCATAAATACTTTTTTCTAACTGTAAAAAGAAATAATTATTGGTTATATCCAACTTTTCATGCAAATTATTAAGTTTGTGAAGTAGAAAAACAAATTATATTTTCTCGTTTTTTTTGTTAAAAGTGATAAAATTTATATTTTTACCAAATCATAAACCCTAAATTATTATTACACAGTGGAAGAAAGAGATAGAGAAGAATTGTTTTCAAAACGAATCAGAGCTGGAAAACGAACTTATTTTTTTGATGTGAAGTCAACTCGCTCAAACGATTATTACATCACAATCACAGAAAGTCGCCGTTATCAGAAAGACGATGGGTTTGGGTACGAAAAACACAAGATGTTTTTGTACAAAGAAGATTTCGGTAAATTTATGGAAGGCTTACAAGAAGCCGTTGATCATGTTAAAAATGAACTTCTACCAGACGTAGATTTTGCACAATTTGACCGTGAGGAAGAAGAAGGCGGAAACAGTTTCGGAAGTGAATTAAAGTGGGAATAATCCGTAAAGCTCAATGATTTTGTAAGCCTCTGAATTTTTAGAGGCTTTTTTGTTGTTATTTCACTAATTTTGTATTCGTTTTAAAATAAGACATCATACAATACATACAATAAATGGGTTTACAATGTGGTATTGTAGGTTTGCCAAACGTCGGGAAATCTACTCTTTTTAGTGCAATATCTTCAAATAAGGCAGAAGCTGCCAATTATCCTTTCTGTACGATTGAACCAAACGTTGGTATCGTAACAGTGCCAGACCAAAGATTAAACATCTTAGAGACGCTTGTGAAGCCTCAACGTGTTTTGCCAACGGTTATTGAATTTATGGACATTGCGGGTTTGGTAAAGGGTGCTTCTACGGGAGCAGGTCTTGGAAACAAATTCTTAGCCAATATTCGGGAAGTTGATGCCATTCTTCACGTGGTTCGTTGTTTTGCAGATGACAATATCATTCACGTGGAAGGTCGTGTCAATCCAGTTTCAGACAAAGAAATCATTGATTACGAACTTCAATTAAAGGATTTGGAATCAGTTGATAAAAAAATTCAGAAAGTGGAACGTGCCGCAAAAAATGGTGATGCAAAATCAAAAGCTCAATTGGCTATTTTGCAACAATATAAAGGTGTTTTGGAATCTGGACAATCAGCTCGTACCGTTCAAGGTCTTGATGCTGAGGCTAAATTTGATGCCATTGGCGACTTATGTCTATTGACTGACAAACCCGTTATCTACGTAGCAAACGTTGACGAAGGCTCAATCGCAGTAGGTACAAACGAATTTGTTGAACAACTAAAAGCAAGTGTTGCTCCCGAAGGTGCGGAAGTAATTGTTATTTGTGCAGCTTTGGAAGCTCAAATTGCAGAAATGGAAGATGCTGACGACCGTCAAATGTTCTTGGAAGAATATAATTTGACAGAATCTGGATTGGATAAATTAATTCGTGGTTCGTATGGACTCTTGAATTTGATTACTTATTTCACGGCAGGTGTAAAAGAAGTTCGTGCTTGGACAATCCAAAAAGGTTGGAAAGCACCTGCGGCTGCGGGTGTAATTCACTCAGACTTTGAACGTGGATTTATCCGTGCAGAAGTAATTAAATTTGCTGATTATGAGCAATATAAGTCAGAAAATGCGTGTAAAGAAGCTGGAAAATTATCAGTAGAAGGTAAAGAATATACCGTAATTGACGGTGATATTATGCACTTTAGATTTAACGTATAAATTGTGTGGCGACCCTGTCGGAATTTAGATTCTTCAGATTCAAAGATTTTTTAGATTTTGAAAAAATTAACATTTTTCAATCCTATTAATCTTAAAATCCAATAAATCCGAGTTCAGACAGGTTCGCCCAAACAATTTTCTTCTAAAGTTTCAACACCACAAACTCCACTCTTCTATTTACCTTTCTTTCTTCATCAGTTCCTTTTTTGACAATTGGGCGGGTATCTCCGTAACCAACCGCTTGGATTCTGGCAGATGGAATTCCTTGCTTAACTAAATAGGTTTCACAAGCATCAACACGGTCTTGTGATAATTCTAAGTTAGCATCTGGGTCGCCCACAATATCGGTATGTCCTTCCAAACGAATTTCCATCATTGGGTTATCTTGCATCATGGTCACTAACTTGTTTAATTCAGCATAAGAAGCCGATAACAAATCTGATTTTGATACTTCAAAGTAGATATTCTTCAACGTAATTTTATCACCCACAGCAATTGGCGTTAGATAAATATCTTTGGTAACTTTCTGTCCACCTGCAATTTTCGATAAATCAACTACATCATTTGCCGCTAAATATCCTCTTGCAGACGTTGTGTAGGTGTAAACTTGCCCTTTTTGTAATGACATCCGATAAACGCCTGTACTGGCAAAGCTCTGCACTGAATCTATAACTTGCGTTGAACTCGACAATTTATAGTCAATCGTTGCACTAATCGGACGATTTGTTTTTACATCTCTCACAATACCATAAACAACCACATTGGTTACTACTGGAGCAGGCGGAGGTGTATTATCTACTTCTCCTACTTTTCCAGATTTTGTTCTGCTTCTGGTTGGCGTATTATCTGTATTTGTGGGAGGATTTGGCGTTGGAACAGGCGTTGTTTGGCTCGGTTGATTGACTGCATCAGCAGGATTTTTAACGTATAAATCATACATATTCCAGCATACAAAAATATCAGAATTACATTCATTCATGTCAAAGGTTTCTAACCCTTTGTCTAATCTTTCAAAATATACGATAAAATTAATAGACTCGCCAGATTGCAATCGTTTACCATATTGAGATAGATTTTTGGCTTGTGTATCATTCAAGAAAGGAATATTATCCGTTTTTATTGCCCTAAATGTTCTTGCACCATTCGCAGCAATTAATACAGCATTTTGTTCAAAAGCAACATCTTGATGACCATCATCTTGGAATGTTCTACCACTTTTATCTTGATAAGTTCCTGCTTTATTTTTATTGGTAAAGGTAAAATACAAAATAGTGTATTGGTCTGTCAAACGAATATTCCCAACAACTAAGTCATTATCTGCTGAACGGCCAGAACGAGACTGTGAATTGGTAGGATAATTATTCGGATTAGACTGAGGGTTTGTTTGAGGACGGTCGCCACCAGAAGGATATTGATTTCCACCTGTACTTCCTCCTCCGTTTGAATTTCCACCATTGGTAGGATAACCACCAGAACCTTGTGGATATGTTCCAATACAACTTTGTAACAATATTGCAACACTAAACAGCAAAAATAGTATTCTCATTTTATCAAGTTTTTTAATTGGTAATTAAACGAAATTTACAAAAACTTCTTGTTTTCACACCAATACTTTAACTAATCATTAACAATTATTGACTTTTAATTACCGAATAACCCACTAAAGCATCTGCTCTTGCTCCTATCGGACGATGATACACCAACACTTCATACACATTTTCAGTCTGAGAATGTGTCCCTTCAAAATCGGTTTCACTCTTATTTCCTTGTTTATCAACTGTGATATAATTATAATTATAAATGCCCTGTTTCAATTGCAAATAAATTTCATAAGATTGACTTTCAAGAACATAGTGCATTACATTTCTTTCATCTAACTGCCAATCATTGAATGCTCCGTTTACATAAACCTTCTTATTTTCTAAAGAATCTGACTTCAACATAAAACTTACTCGTACATAATCGGATTCGGTTTCGCCTTTATTTGTTTCGTAATTGTCAATAATAAACATTCCATTAAAATCATTGACCGAAATATACGCTAAATGATTTTGTGACTTTTCGGGATATAGTTCAACTACACTTTCACGTTCTCCTTGAATAATTTTAGAGATATTTACTAACTTTTGTTGCGTGCTTCGTCCGTCAAACATTCTAAATTCGCTACCACCTTCAAACTGATTTTCACCATCATAAAATTGATAATCTAACTTTTTATTATAAGAATCAACCATGAAAGGCACAAGCGGTTTGGTTACTTTATCATCCCTAAAATTTTGGCGAATTATAACTTTCAAATCTTGCTTGGGGTCAATAACTTCATAACCATTAAAATTTATACCCAAATTTACTTGTTGATGCGTCAGTCTCGTTTGAACATTATTGGTAAAACTTACTCTTCCGCCGACATTCACTCTATTTTGATAAACCATAAATTTGCGGGTAAACATTATATCCTCCTCATTTCGGTTTTTATAAACCATCACGATATAATTTCCTGCCAACTTCACCTTTGGAAGTTCAAACGAAAAATGTGTATAAGGAATCTTTGTAGCAAATGAATTTCGATAATCATTAATCGGAAAGTCATTATATTCTGGCAAATATTCAATTTCATTTAAAACAGACGGTTTCCAATCGGCATTGCAATGAAAAATCTTTACTCTAAATGACTGAAATTCAGGATTTAGGCAATCAAATTCTAACAATAAAGGTTGGCTATCTTGTAGATTTACAACGGGAGGATTAAGGGTAGCTTGAGCATTTTTACCAGAACTCAAAATTGGGTATAACTGAACAGTTCTAATATAAGGTTCGTAGATATGATTATCGTAGATGATTTTCTTAGGCTCAAAATAGTCTCGATTTTTCTTCTTTTGGGCATTTGCTGAGTATAAAAATAGGAATGTGAGAAGACACATTCCTAAAAAAGATAATTTTGAAATTTTCATATTTTTATTTTGGTAAATTTTCTAAATCGCCTATATCTTTTCCTCTACCTGATGCGGCTTTATTTATTTTCAGATTTCTAATATCAATAAAATCTACTGTTATATCATCAAATTCAGCTCTAACTTTTTGAGAATAACAATCTTCAAAAGATATACCAGTAACTGATGTTAAAATATCAATTCGATTTGGTTCATATCCAATTTGAATTATCATATCTTCTTTCATGAAATCCTCGGCTTGAAGAGCTAAAACACTCATTCCAAATTCTCGTAAAACGACAATGATTTTTTCAGCATTTTCTCTCGAAATGGCTACCCAAAAATCAATATCTCCTGTGTATCGTGGATGCCCATGAAAACCTACGGCATAACCACCAACAACTAAGTATTGTACCTCGTTAGCGTTGAGTAATTCGATAAATTCTTTGAAGTCTTGATTCAGTTCCATTATATTGTTTTCTTAAAAATTCAATTGCTGAAATTCTTCTCTCAGGAGATTGAGTAAGCCAATATTCAAAATTAGGAACTTCCTGACCTAATTTTGTAATATTAGTAATTGTGCGATTCATTCTAAAGCTTTCCATAAATTGTTAAGATTTTAAGCTAAACTTCCTTCTAACTCCTCAATTTCCATCATTATTCCTTCCCAAGTATCATTTACTTCTTCGAGGCGATTTAGAATCTTTTGGTAAGCTTCATTTTCACGTTTCAACGATGCTACGTCATTAAAAATTTCGGGGTCAGCTAAAAGAGTTTCTTGTTTCAATTTTTCAGCTTCTAATTTGCTGATATTCGCCTCAGTTTCGGACAAAGTTTGATTCAGTTTTTTAAGGTTTTTCTGAATTTCTTTCTTCGCTGAATCATCAATTGTAGGCTTTTTCTCTGCTACTTTTTCAACGGTTTTCTTCTGCGGTTTCGTTTCGATAACTTCCCCGTTCAAAATTCGTTGTTCTTGCCAAGTTTCGTATTCGTCATACGTTCCTGGGTAAACTTTTATTTCTTCATTTTCAATGTACCAAATCTTATTAGCAATTTCAGAAACGAAAAATCTATCGTGAGAAACAACCACAAAAGTACCTTCATATTGCTGTAATGCTTGAATCAAGATATTCACCGACATCATGTCCAAGTGGTTGGTCGGTTCATCGAGTAACAAAAAGTTGGCTTCCGAAATCAATACTTTAGCCAAAGCCACTCGTGATTTCTCACCTCCAGAAAGCACTTTAATTTTCTTAAAAGCATCATCACCCGAGAACAAGAAACAGCCCAAAATACTCCGTAATTCAGTTTCTAATTTACCTGTTCCCGTCATTTTTAATTCATCAAGCAAAGTATTATTTACGTCCAAACTTTCCAACTGGTGCTGTGCGTAAAATGAGTCAATAACATTATGTCCCAAAATACGTTCGCCATCAATTGGTTCAGAACCGTCGATAATTCTCAAAAGCGTTGATTTACCCTTACCGTTTGCTCCAATTAAAGCAATTTTATCACCTCTTTCAATCATTCCAGCGGTATTGGTCAAAATTTTCTTTGAACCATACGCTTTCGTCACTTTATCTAAGGTCATAATAAAACGCCCTGGTTGCGTTCCGAAATTGAATTTAAAATTCACCTTTGCATTATCATCAGCAACTGCATCAATGATGTCCAAACGTTCCAAAGCCTTCACACGAGACTGTACCTGACGAGCCTTTGTTGCCTTCGCCTTAAATCTTGAAATGAACAATTCGGTTTGCTTAATGGCTTGCTGTTGATTTTCGTAAGCACCTTTTTGAATCTCATTTCTGAGGGCTTTTTCTTCCACAAAAAACTCATAGTTTCCTGCATAAGAAACCAATTTTGCCCCTGTTACCTCCACAATGGTATTGACAGTATTATCCAAGAAAAATCTATCGTGAGAAACCACAATTATTGCTCCTTCGTAGGTATTGATGTAATTTTCTACCCATTCAATAGACGGTAAGTCCAAGTGGTTGGTAGGTTCATCAAGCATCAATAGAGATGGTTTTTGAAGTAATAATTTTGCCAACATTACCCGCATTCTCCAACCTCCCGAAAAAGTATGAAGTGGTTGTTGTAATTCTTCGGTGGTAAAGCCTAAACCTTCCAAAATAGTCTCTGCTTCCGACTGAATGGTATAGCCACCTAAGTTTTCAAATTCATCCTGAAAACGACCTAATTTGTCAATATCCGAATCTTCATAATTTGTTTCCATTTTATGAAGAACTTTATCAATTTCAGCTTGTAAGAAGTTTTGACGCTCAAAAGCTTGCATAGCTACCGCCAAAATTGATTCTTCACTTTGGTACGAAAGCAAGTCCTGATTTAAAAATCCGACGGTACAATCTCCTGATTTTGAAATACTTCCACCATCGGGCAGATATTCGCCATCAATAATGCGGAGAAGTGTGGATTTGCCAGTACCATTTGCCCCAACAAGACCGATTTTGTCTTTGGGCTTAATATGTAAATTCGCCCCATCATACATAGGACGAGAACCGAAATAAAACGAAAGATTATTGATTGATAACATGATGCAAAGATACAGGTAAAAGAATTAAGGGACAAAGTATAAACGGAGGGCTTAGCTCTTAGAAAATGGAGAAAAATAGCAATGAAAATCTAAAACTCTATAAAATGAACTGGATGCTGAAATAGAATGTAAAATAAAAAGCCTTCAAATGATTAATTTGAAGGCTTTCAAAATTCAATATATTTTAATCTATCACCGCAGCATTTACTCGTGAAAGTGTCAATTCATCACCTTCTCCCGAATAATCAGCAACAATTACATCCCCTTCAGCAAGGTCACCTTTCAGAATTTCTTCTGCCACTGGGTCTTCCAAATAACGTTGAATAGCACGATTCAATGGTCTCGCACCGTATTGCGAATCATAACCTTTTTCAGCAATAAAGTCTTTTGCCTTTTCGGTCAATTCTACGCTATAACCTAATGAACTAATTCGGGTGAAAAGTTTCTTCAACATCAAGTCAATGATTAAATGAATATGCTCTCTTTCTAAAGAATTAAAGACAATTACATCATCTAAACGATTCAAAAACTCTGGAGAAAATGCCTTTTTCAAGGCATTTTGGATTGTTCCTTTGATGGCTTCGTCCATATTATCAACCTTCGATTTTGAAGAGAAACCAATTCCTAAACCAAAATCTTTCAAGTCTCTTGCTCCAATATTAGATGTCATAATGATGATTGTATTTCTAAAATCAACTTTACGACCCAAACCATCCGTTAAAATACCTTCATCCAAAACTTGGAGTAAAATATTAAATACATCTGGGTGAGCTTTTTCAATTTCATCCAATAATACAACCGCATAAGGTTTACGACGGATTTTCTCGGTCAATTGTCCCCCTTCTTCATAACCAACGTAGCCTGGAGGAGCTCCAATCAAGCGAGATACGCTAAATTTCTCCATGTACTCACTCATGTCGATTCTTACTAAAGCATCTTCTTTATCAAATAAATACGTGGCTAAAACCTTCGCTAATTCTGTTTTACCTACTCCCGTTGGGCCTAAGAAAATGAATGAACCGATTGGTTTTTTAGGGTCTTTCAAACCTACACGTGTACGTTGAATAGCTTTTACAAGTTTAGCAATTGGAGCATTTTGTCCGATTACTTTTCCTTGTAATTCTTCGTTCATGTTAAGTAGTTTTTGTCCTTCGGTAGCCGCCACACGATTCACGGGAATTCCTGTCATTTGGGCAATTACTTCGGCAACACTTTCTTCTGAAACTGTATAACGACGACGTTTTGTATCTTCTTCCCACTCACGTTTTGCACGGTCTAATTGGTCTAAAAGACGTTTTTCACGGTCACGTAATTGAGCAGCCTCTTCGTATTTCTGTGATTTTACAACTGCATTTTTCTCTTTCTTAATATTTTCGATGGCTTCTTCCAAACGAACAATATCTTCTGGAACGGTAATATTTGAGATATGAACTCTTGCTCCAACTTCATCCATTACGTCAATGGCTTTATCAGGCAAGAATCTGTCAGAAATATAACGTTCTGAAAGCTTTACAGCTTGTTCAATAGCCTCATCTGTATAAGTTACGTGGTGATGTTCTTCGTATTTATCTTTGATATTATTCAAGATTTCAATCGTTTCTTCAATCGAAGTGGCATCAACCATTACGGTTTGGAAACGACGAGCCAAAGCACCATCTTTCTCAATATACTGACGATATTCGTCCAACGTTGTTGCTCCGATAACTTGGATATCACCACGAGCTAAAGCTGGCTTAAACATATTTGAAGCATCTAATGAACCTGACGCACCACCCGCACCAACAATGGTGTGAAGTTCGTCGATGAATAAGATTACATCTGGCGATTTCTCCAATTCATTCATTACCGCTTTCATACGTTCTTCAAATTGTCCACGATATTTTGTTCCAGCCACTAACGAAGCCAAATCAAGCGTTACAACACGCTTTCCGAACAATACACGTGATACTTTTTTCTGAACAATACGTAAAGCTAAACCTTCAGCAATAGCAGTTTTACCAACACCAGGCTCACCAATCAAAATTGGATTATTTTTCTTTCTACGTGAAAGTATTTGGGCTACACGCTCAATTTCTTTCTCACGACCTACAATTGGGTCAAGTTTTCCAGATTCAGCAACTTTAGTAAGGTCTCTTCCAAAATTATCTAAAACAGGTGTTTTTGACTTTTCGGCATTTTTATTTGTGGCAGAACCGCTATTACCCGCATTGCTACCACCCGCAAACATTCTTGCATCATCATCGTTATCGTCAGTGTCTGACGGTCCCGATTTGATATTTGGGTTTGATTGATATTCTACCATATCTTTAATTAATTCATAATGTATCTGGAATTTCTCAAGAATTTGTTTGGCGAGATTATCCTCATCTCTGAGAATTGCCATCAACAAATGCTCCGTTCCTACAAGGTTTGTTTTGAAAATACGTGCTTCTAAATAAGTTACCCTCAACACTTTTTCGCACTGGCGAGAAAGCGGAATGTCTTGCTTGTTTTTGATGGTATAAGACGAACGAACCGTACTCCGAGTTGCCTGTTCGATAGTCACACGCAAATCGTCGAGGGTTGTGCCGCATTTTTGGATAAGGTCGAGAGCAATACCTTCGCCTTCTCTAATCATTCCCAAAATAAGGTGTTCTGTCCCGATATAATCATGCCCAAGCCTGATTGCCTCCTCACGGGCGAGTGAGATAACCTCTTTGACTCTGTTTGAAAATTTTGCCTCCATGTAAGAGTTTTGAGTTATGATTTGTTGTTGTGTAATTAGTTACTGGAAATTGGTTATTGGCAGATTAGTTGGAGGAAAGCTCTGAAATTAAAATAAAACAAAGAAACCTAAACTAAAAATTTCCAATAACTTCTATTATTATGACATTTACGTTAATCTAAAAAATTTCAGAATCTGCAATTAAAAGTGTCGTATCAGGTGTCTTAATTCTTTTGGTTTATTTAATTGGACCATCGGTTTCAAATCTTTTGAGATGAATGGATGGAGTATTTAATTCGTGCCAAAACTCTCTATAAAAACCTTTTTTCCATGTGACATTTTTAAGTGCAAAATTGCGGCTACTCTTAGTGAAATAAATAAAATACCCCCTCTCAAAATGATTTACATAGTTTTTCATCCTTTCTATATCTCTCATTGCACTTTCAGATGAAAAGTTTTGGTATTTTCCTTTAACTTTATTCATATTCTTCATTTCGATTACAGCTAAATACTTTCCTTTTCTAAGAATAGAAATATCAGGCTTAATTGTTTCTTGAATACTATGAACATTATGACTCATTAAAAAATAATTGTTCTTAGATGAAAATAGAAACAAGCTCTAAAATCTTCTTCAATATCAATTCTATCTTCGTAAAAATCATCAACTGTTAATTTAAAAGCTTTGATAATCGCATTTTCAATTGTAATTATTTTAGTTGTAATAGTAACCGACATAGGGTATATAATAAAATCAAAAAATATGCTTTATAAAATCTTCTCTATCTGTACTCTTAAACTTTTCAATATTCTGAAAATGTCAAATATTTCATCATCCACACATGAAAAGTCTTTACTGATAGCGTACTCTTTACCCACTAATGCCATAAAATACCAGTTTCTACCAATGATATATGACCCATAAATTGGTCGGTCAGCGTTCTGATTTCCATTGTTATTAAGTTTCTGAGCAACCAACATGGCTATGAGTGCTTGTCCTCTTGGGTCACCATAAGGGTCTGTCCCTCTTTTGTATTCGTTTAGACAAAAATAAGGCATTCGAGGGCTTCTAAAACCTGTTGCAATCATCCCATCAACCTTACCTGAAAGTTCGTATTCATCAATTGTTGTGGATAATTCTCTTTCTAAAAAATAAGCAAAATTTTTATTGTCTATTCCTGATGCTACAATTACAGGGCTAATTAGTTTATTTTCTAATTCTATCTCGTTCCAATCGTCCCCACCATACTCAGTATAATTTTTACTTAATTCGGTTAAATTATAAATCTGATGTTCATTTGGGGTAAACTCGTAAGATAATAATTTTTCTAAAGTCTCCATTTTTGAAACTTGAACTAACCCAAAAGTGAGTTCAACCTTCTCTAATGTCCATTCTCTGAAATTACTCTTTTCCATGACTAATTGATTTTCTATTTAACCACGATTCTAATCTATTTGTTCAATCACCGCAGAGCCTTTTAATATTGATAATGCTTGATTTCCCTGACAAAAAAGCAAATCGAGAATAGAGAGATTTGGCACAAATTCATTGCCAAAATTTTGTCTGTATTCTAAAGGCTCGTAAAGATTATTCTCACTAAAAGATGTTTTAGGATGAATTAGTCCTCTAAAGTCATTTTCGACTGTTTTTTCGTAATTTTCAGTAAATATAATGTTTTTTTCGAGACGGAGAAGTTTCAGACAAATTGTCAGTAAATCTAAATTCATATCGAACAAAAAGTCAGGCTTTTTATCTAATATTTTTTTAAAATATTCTCCATAATATTCAAAAAAGGGTGATTTTCCGTAAGCAGAATGAATTGCACCCCAATGGCGGCGTGTCCAATCTTGGTGATAATCAATTTGTAAATCTCGGATTAACACTTTTTTATTTCCATTTTTCACAGGAATAGTTAGGCTATCAACCTTATTTGTTGTCTGAATTATACAACGATTTCGGTAACTTTGCTTTTCAAAATATTCGTGAGCTTCAAGTGTAATGGTTTCGTGTTGTAATATTGTACAGAAATATTCAAGACT
>JAAFIU010000087.1 GCA_013298805.1 Cytophagales bacterium
GATTCACTTTGACAACTAGGACACGATAACATAAAAAGTACAATTTTTAGTTAGTAATTCTTTTCCCCAAATTTAGAAAAAAATTACACTAAAAAACATAAAAGCATTACTTGTTTAACACTACCGTTTTTTAAATAGCTTTACCTTGAAATTAATTATTTACATCGAAAAATACTACGGTTGCTGACTAATTTATTCTCCTCAACAAGAGTTTATTTTGTATTTCAATAATCCAAAAACTCAACAACAAAAAATCTTGACTAACTTTGCATTTATTTTAGCTGAAGTACCAACTTACTTGGCACTTCACCACATTATAATTGAAGGTTAATCTAATTACAAAAAGTCGAACGCTGATGTCCGTAAAATATTTTCATCTTACAGTAAAAGAAATTATTGAAGAAACCCCTGATACCAAAACTTTCACATTTTGGCATCCAATTCACGCAGCAGTATCTTACAAAGCGGGTCAATTCCTTACCTTGATGCCTGTCATTAATGGGCAGAAAGTACGCCGTAGCTACTCAATGTCGTCATCGCCAAATAAAGATGCGTCGATTGCGGTAACAGTAAAAAGAGTTGCCAATGGTTTAGTGTCAAATTATTTGTGCGACCACGTAAAAGTTGGGGATGCCATTGAAATGATGGAACCAATGGGGCATTTTGTGGTTGAGCCTAATCCTAATAAAGAACGTACTATTGTTCTTTTTGGTGGAGGTTCGGGCGTTACGCCTTTGATGTCGATTTTAAAATCGGTATTACCCGTAGAACAAAATACAAAGGTTTATTTGGTTTATGGCTCACGTGATGAAAACAGCATTATTTTCAAAAAACAGTTGGATGATTTAGAACAAAAATACGAAGGGCGTTTCCGAGTATTACACGTTTTGAGCAAGCCTTCTTATACTTGGACGGGCTACAAAACTCGTATCAACCAAGCGTCGGCAGTTACATTTTTGAAACAAGATTTTGCGATTGATATTGCCAATGCTGAGTATTATTTGTGTGGACCAGAAGGCATGATGGAAGAAGTGGAAAAGGCTTTGAAAATCTTTAATGTTTCTACCGATAATATCCATAAAGAACATTTTGGCAGTGGAATTTTACACGTAGAAGAAGAGGACGGAGATGATTCAATCAAAGAACAAACGGTTACAATTCAATACGAAGGAACTGACTATCAAGTTGTTGTAAAACCTCACGAAACGATTTTAGAAGCCGCTCTTCGTGATGACATTGACCTTCCGTACTCGTGTCAGGCGGGAATGTGTACGGCTTGCATGGGTAAATGTGTTTCAGGAAAAGTACACATGGACGAAGAAGATGGCTTAACTGATAAAGAAATTCAACAGGGTTACGTTTTAACTTGCGTGGCTCATCCAAAAACTTCGGGTGTGGTTATTGAGGTTGAATAACATTTAGTGAATGATGATTTAGTGATTATTTTAAATTGATAAACAAAAAATATGATTTTAGAACTCGCAACAATAGATATTAAAGCGAAACAATGTGCAGAATTTGAAGCTGCTTTGGTAAAAGCCCAAGAGGTTTTAGTGACGGCAAAAGGCTATGTTTCTCACGAATTTAAGAGATGTATTGAGCAAGAAAACCGCTACATTTTATTGATAACTTGGGAAACTTTAGAAGACCACACCGTTGGTTTCAGAGAGTCAGATTTATTCCAAAGATGGAGAATTATTATTGGCCCATATTTTGACAAAGCTCCTGTGGTTGTGCATTATACGGCTATTTAAGCTATTTAATTTTAAAGAAAAAGCTCCTGCCGATTAAAACAGGAGCTTTTTTGTTTTTTTATTTCTTCTCTCCAAACTCTTTCAATTGGTCTTCACGGAGAGTTGGGTATTTGATACCAAGTTGTTCAAGATAGCTTTTGTATTTGGTTGGGTCGTAATAAAGCTTACTCATCTGCGGTCTGAATTTCTCCATAATTTCTTTGTTGAGATGAATCGCAGGTTTATCCGTCATCGAAATTAACGGAGTATATTTAATTTCTTTGGTCTGCTCCTTATTGTAATATTCCCACGCATTTTTAATCACTTCTGGCTTCATCAACATATCCAATAAAGTCAATGCCTCCACTTTTGCACCTGCCGTACAGCCTTTGTGAGCAATTGGCGTTGCCATCGTGATAGCATTTGCCCAGTGGTGTCCTGGCATTCCTGGCATATTAGAAGGATAACGCAAAACCACCGTTGGCAATGCCCATGAAATATCAGCAATATCATCAGAACCCGCTTGACGAACAATTGAAGAAGAAAAAACGGGTTCTGCTACAGTATCAAGTTTTATGGCCAAACCATCTATTTTAGGAGCTCCCAACTCCTTTTGAGAAGCTTTTGCCAAAAGCATATCTTCATCAGACCACTTTGGTAAACCCACTCTTCGGATATTTCCATAGACAGTTTCGGCAATTGGTTTATTAAAATGTCCGGGCCAAGCACTTCCTAAAATTTCGTAGGTAAATTTCGTATCCGTCATCATGGCGGCACCTTGTGCTATTTTCAGACCATTTTCAAATAAGTTTTTAATTTTAGGATAAGTACGTTCTCTAAAATAATACCAAACAGCCGCTTTTGAAGGCACTACATTGGGTTGATCGCCACCATCGGAAATTACGTAGTGCGAGCGTTGCGTGGTTTCAAGGTGTTCACGCTTGAAATTCCAACCCACGTTCATGAGTTCAACTGCATCCAAAGCACTTTTCCCCCGCCAAGGAGCAGCGGCAGCATGAGCAGACGAACCTTCAAAATAAAACTTCACTGATACTAAACCATTGTTCCCTGCGTCTCCCCACGAAACCCCCAAATTATCGCCCACGTGGGTAAAAATGCAGGCATCAACGTCTTTAAAATAACCATCACGTACGTAAATCGCTTTGGCTCCTACTTGCTCTTCCGCAACTCCGGGCCATAAAACGAGCGTGCCCGACAACTTTTCACGCTCCATAATTTCTTTAACCGCCAAAACCGCCGTCAAATTAAGGGCCTGACCAGAATTATGTCCTTCGCCGTGCCCTGGAGCGCCTTCTATGATGGGAGATTTGTAAGCAACACCGGGTTTTTGTGAGGCTTTTGGAATACAGTCAATATCTGAACCAATGGCAATAACGGGTTTTCCCGAACCCCATTTTGCTAACCAAGCCGTTGGCATTCCTGCAATGCCTCTTTCGATGGTAAATCCATTTTTTTCGAGAATTTCGGTTAGGTAACGTGACGTTTCAAATTCTTGAAAACCCAGTTCGGCAAAACTAAAAATCATATCGTTGACATCAGCCGTAAACTTCTGGCGGTCATCTATTTTTTGAATTACCTCTTGTTTGAGCAATTCGAGTTTATCGGGCGGAGGAGTGGATGATTTCTTTTTCTTTTGGGCAAATGCCAATGTACTCGTGAGAAGTACCAAAATAACAATAAAGCTTTTTTTCATTGGGTTTTAGTTTAGGATGAATAAAAAATAGTCTAAGAAATTCGCTTTTTCATACGAACTTCTTAGACTAAATTAACCATTTTTAGCTTATCAAATGAGCCTTTCTATACAAATTTTAAGCTTTTAAGCTGAAATACTTAATGTAAAACCTTTACTTAACCTTTACATTATTATTCTCCTTCTTGATTTTCTTCTATGTACTTCATTAAATCCTCATCCCATGCTTGCCAAATTTGTATGGCTTGTTGGCAAAAATGCAAGGCTTTGGGTACTTGCTGATGATACGGAAAGGCATTCATGAAAGCATGAAACGCCAAGCCCAAGGATTTATCTTTATATTTTACATTATACAAATGAAAAATAGCCAAATTGATGAGGGTTTCTGCTAAATAAACTTGATAAACATCTGGATTTACCCTTACCAGTTCTCTATAAATATCTAATGCTTCTTGATAGCTTAATAAAGCTTTTTCAAAATCATTCTGATCACTCTGTAAAACAGCCAAATTATTCAGCGTCATCGCTACATCAGGTAAATAGGCTTGGGGATTTACCCTTGCCAATTCTCTATAAATGGCTAAGGCTTCTTGATAGCTTAAAAAGGCTTTTTCAAAATCATTTTGAGCCCTCTGTAAAACAGCCAAATTATTCAGCGTGGTAGCTACATACGGTAAATACGTTTGTGGATTCTCCCATGCTAAATCTTTTCTAATATCTAAGGCTTCTTGATAACTTGACGAGGCATTTTCAAAATCATTTTGAGCTCTTTGTAAAACCGCCAAATTAGTCAGCGTGGTAGCTACATCAAGTAAATACGCTTGAGGATTTACCCTCGCCAATTCCCTTCTGATAATCAAGGCTTCTTGATAGTTGAACAAGGCTCTCTCAAAATCATTTTGATCACTCTGTAAGACAGCAAAATTATTCAGCGTAGTAGCTAATTCAGGCAAATACGTTTGTGGATTCTCTCTTGCCAATTTCCTTCTAATTTCTAAGGCTTCCCGATAGCTTGCAGCGGCATTTTCAAAATCATTTTGCCCCCTTTGTAAAATAGCCAGATTAGTCAGTGTGGTAGCTACATCAGGTAAATACGTTTGAGGATTTACCTTTGCCAATTCTCTTCTGATGTTTAAGGCTTCTTGATAGCTTGAGGAGGCTCTCTCAAAATCATTTTGATCACTCTGTAAAACGGCTAAATTATTCAGCGTAGTAGCTAATTCAGGCAAATACGTTTGCGACTTTAGTTTTGTCAATTCTCTGTAAGTGATCAAGGCTTCTTCATAGCTTGACAGGGCTTCTATAAATTTATTTTGACTTCTCTGTAAATTCCCAATGTTATTTAAAGTCATCGCTACATCAGGTAAATGAATTTGTGGGTTTGCACTTGCTAATTCCTTGTAAATAGCTAAAGCTTCTTGATAACTTGAAGAGGCTCTTTCAAAATTATTTTGATCACTTAGCAAAACAGCTAAATTATTCAGCGTCATTGCTACATCAGGTAAATACATTTGCAAATCTACTCTTGCTAAGTTTCTATAAATGGCTAATGCTTCTTCATAGCTTGACTGGGAATTTACAAATTCATTTTGACTCCTTTGTAAATTCCCTATATTATTTAAAGTCATACCAATCTCAGGCAAAAGGCCTTGTGAATCATACGCTAATTTTCTTCGGATTTTTAAAGCTTCTTCAAAATAATATTCTGCTTTAGCAACTTCATTAATATCATGATGTATAACCCCTAAATTATTTAGAATTTCTGCTTCTTTGTAAACATTTTTAGTTAAAACTTGTGCTTTCTCATACCATAAAATTGCATCTATGAAACGCTCATTTTTTTGAAGAAAATATGCGTAAACAAAACAGTTTTCATAGTTTTCATTTAAATGATTCGCCTTAATATAAAAGCTTTCACTTATCTCGAACCAGTTTTCATTTAATTTTTGCACAAAAATGAGATTTGCTTTTATTATAAACTCTCGGGCAAGAATTTCTTTTTTTTTTATTACATATTCACTTGTTTTCTGTAATAATACGTATTCATCTTTTAATGTACTTTCATCTAAAATTTCATCTGCACCTTTTAAATCTCCTTTCTGAAATAACTCTTTAGCTGTCATTAAGCGGTTACTATTAGGGGGGCTTTGTTCAATTAGGTTTAACCACGTTATTTCAATTATTTTTTTAAACTCATTGGATTTGTTTAGTATTGATTGTTTTTCACTATTAATATTCACTAACTCTTGATTGATTCTGACAATATTTTTATTAAAATATTCTAATTTTTTTTCATCTGTTTCTCCTTTAAAAATATCTATAAGATTTTTTTTTTCATTTTCTTTATTTTGTATATCAATATCCAACTTTTCTATCTGTAACAATAATTCTTTATAATCTGCATAATTATTCAGATTAATTTCCTTCTTTTTTAATAAGTACTTTATTCCACTAATTTCATTATTTGTTTCTGAGATAGCTTTATGAACCTCTGAAAAAATACTAATTCCTTTTTTAGTTATTTCTTTTGTTTCTTTTATATCTATTTTTATCTCTTTAGAATCCTGCTTTATTTCCTTTATATCAGTTTCTATTCTACTCAAAGAACCTTTCATTTCCTTTATATCCTCAGCAAGCCAATTCTTAAACTCATTAAATCGTTCCTCGCCAATGCCTTGTACGTATTGGTTGGCTAAGGTTTCAAAGCTTGCATAAGTTCTTGTTTCAAACCATCAACACCAAATGCTATTTTGGCTAATTCTTGGTTTTGAAAAGCATCTTTGGCTTTGTTATTATCTCCTTTCAGTAGTTCGTTCAAAAATGAACAAGCTAACTCAAACCAGTCAAGATTTTCGGTGGTAAAACCACTAACAAGCGTATTTTTAAAAATTACCCATTCTGGATTATCTTCTTTATAGACTCGTAACAAGTCAAAGAGAATAAGCAAATGATAGTCAATCACCTTTTCACGGAGTAAACCCGCAACTTGATGCTCATCACTTTTAAAAATCAAGGAGTCGGTCTCGTAAGCATCGGGGCTTACGGTTTTTAATTGGTAATCTTCTCTTTTTAAAAGGTTTATTTGCTCATCTGCAATGGTGATAATTCTTGCGAAAACGGGCGAGTTATTCGTCTTTTTGAGCTGTTCAGCAAATACTTTTGTTGCCAACCAATGACCAGACAAAATAGCCTTCTGTAAATGATGATTTACAGGCTTTTCAGTGTCTTTGAATTGAGCTAAAAGTCTTTTGGAAAGAGAAGGGATTTTTTCAACAATGATATTATCGGCTCGATTACCAATCCAGCCACTCAAAATAGATTCAGTGAGACAGGCAGTAGTACATTTGGCGGCTAATGTAAAGGCAATAGTAGTTAAAATAGGCTCCATAGTCTTGATTTTTAGCTAAATATAAAGAACAGCCCCAAGAAAACAAAAATCCATTAACAATTCTTTACGAAACCGTTTAAATGGTTTACAAGAATTATTAATGGATTTTTTACAGGTTGGAAACCTGTGTTACTTACCCTTCTTTATCGCCTGATAAATCACTTCGTTGATATTCGTTCTCACGTTCAAATCTGATAATTTTGAGTTGTTGCGGGTTGGGTAAACTCGATTACAAAGAAATACATAAACCAATTGGTGTTCGGGGTCAACCCATGTGTATGTACCCGTAAAACCTGAGTGCCCAAAACTACTTGGACTTGCACTAACTGCGGCACTGATACCTGCACGTTTGCGGTCGGGTTTATCAAAACCAATGCCTCTGCGGCTATTTACTTCCGTTGGGAAAGGGTAGCTTGTCCATTCGTTCATGGTCTTTTCGCTGATGAATTGTTTTCCTCCGTAATACCCTTTTTGCAAATACATTTGCATCAATTTTGCCAAATCTTGAGCCGTTCCAAATAAACCTGCGTGTCCAGAAATTCCCCCTAACATAGACGCACCCTCATCGTGTACTCGTCCGTGAATGAGATTTTTACGATAAAGCGAATCATATTCCGTCGGAACAATTCTTGACAATGGATAAAAATCTCTGGCATTGTACGTCAGCGTAGTTGCCCCCAAAGGCTTATAAAAAGTATCTTTTAAATAGCTCTGAAAATCCTTTCCTGTAAGACGTGGAATAATTTGCGGATAGAGATAATACGATAAATCTGAATAAACGTATTCCTTTTTCTCACGTAAAGGAGAGTCTTCAATGGCTTTGTAAAGCGTATTGTGGTAATCTTTATGCAACCACAAATTATCAGCTACCTGCACCGAAAATTCATCTGATTGTTTGTACGCAAAAGTATTTCGTTTCCAAATTGTTGGGTCTTTTGTAAGATTTACGCAGTCTTTCCAAAGGTTTTTATCCGTCTGAATTGCATGACACATTCTTTGTAAAGCCTTCTTTCTTCTGAATAACTTATCCCAAAATGTAATCGTATATTTATCAGAATATTTCTCTTTATAAATCTTACTTGCTAAGACCATCTTGGTTGAATCAATACAATCCATCCAAAACGGAATCCATGCTTTTAGACGTGCTTGATGCGTGAAAATATCTCGGTAAACCAAACCTGCTTTATTAGAGTTTTGCCACGCAGGCACTAAGTCGCCCATTGAGTAATCAAGGTTGAATTTACCTTCGTCTTCCATCTTCATCATCGACGGCACTGAGGTACTAATTTTTGTTACCGAAGCCAAATCGTATAAGTCGGTCAACTGTACTTTTTCAGCACCTTCATAAGTTTGTTTTCCGTAGGCTTTGTGTAAAATCACTTTGCCATTTTTAGCTACTAAAACTACTGCCCCTGGAGTTGCCTTTTGCCTAATCGCCTCATTTACAATAGAATCTACTTTATAATTTAAGAATTTAGAATCTATTCCAACGTTTTCAGCAAGAGCATATTGGAATCTTTTGATGGGTTGTGTCGTAATTCCATCATTATATCTGAATGTCATATTTACCGAAACAGGTAATTTCCCTTTCGCTCCAATTGCTCCAAAAATCAATTCGGCAGTGGCTACGGCTTCGTGCATTTGTGGACTTTCTTGGTAGGTAATTGTCAAGGCTTTTGCTTTATCTAAATTCTCAAATTTCGACAAGGTATAAGCATTTGAAAATAAAGAAACCACTGTTTTAGGAGAATTGGCAAATTCGGCTACCAAAGTCTGAATTTTAGGGTTGATGCTATAATTTTTCGCAGGACGAACAGACTGTCCGTTAACCGCCATCAAAACTAAATTGTAATTTTTCAAAGATTCCCGCACTTTTTGAATAGTGGCTTCATCCGAATTTTCGTCTAAATTAAAATGAGTAACATCGGTATAATTAGAAAGCATTTTTTGATAATCCGTCGGTGATTTTGAGCCAAAACTTGGATTCCCGATATTCAAAGAAGCAATGCGTAAAGTATCTAAATTTTGAAGTGGAAGAATGTTATCCGTATTTTTCAAAAGCGTAATGGTTTCCTCCGCAAATTGTCGGTTGAGGGCTTCTGATTTTTTAGGGTTTAAATCCGCAATCAAGCCTTTAATTTCAATCGGTTTGTATTTATCTAAACCCGCCCAAGCCTTTGCCGTCAGGATTCTTTTTACTCTTAAATCAATATCTGATTGTGAAATCTCTCCTTTTTCCAACGCTTTTTTGATCGCATTAAACGCCGCAGGAACGTCCACGAAAGTTTCTAACACATCATTGCCTGCCAAAATAGCTTTCACGTTTGCCGTTCCTTCGGGAAAAAACTTCACTGCTCCTTGCATATCCATTGCATCAGTAAAAACTAAACCTTTGAAATCTAAATCTTTACGCAATAGATTAGTAACGATTTTTTGAGATAAAGTTGACGCTAAATTTTTGGTAGTATCCAGAGACGGAATACTTAAATGAGCAACCATTACGCCTTGCAAACCATTTTTGATTAATTCACGATATGGAAATAATTCAAGCGAATCCAAACGATTACGAGAATGCCCAATTACAGGTAAATCTGTATGCGAATCTACGCCCGTGTCACCGTGTCCAGGAAAATGTTTTGCCGAAGTAATAATTCCGCCTTTTTGCAAGCCACGCATATACGCAAGGGCTTTTGTGGTTACCTTCTCACGATTTTCACCGAACGAACGGAAGTTAATCACAGGGTTATTCGGGTTATTATTTACGTCCACCACAGGAGCATAGTTAATGTGTACACCCATGCGTTTGCACTGTTGAGCCAGCTGTAAACCCATTTCTTCAATCATATTTTCATTACCCTGCATCGCTCCCAAAGTCATTTGGTAAGGGAAACGCACAGTGCTATCCAAACGCATTTCCATACCCCATTCCAAATCCATTCCAATCATCATGGGTACTTTACTCATAGCTTGTAAACGATTGACGAGTAGGGCCTGAGCAGTCGGACGATTTCTGAAAAGCACCAATCCTCCCACGTGATAATCTTTTACGATTTTGATTAGCCTATTCATATCATATTCATAACTATAATTACCACGAGGCATCATTAATTGCCCAATTTTTTCATCAACCGACAAGGTATTAAACACCGAATCTACCCAACGAAGATTGGCATTTGGAAAGAGGTCTGTTGAGTTTGTGGGGGCAATTATTGTTGAATTATGTACCTGTGAAAAAACAGATAATGGCAATAGTGGTAAAATAATAACGAGAAAAATACTTTTGATGAAGTGATTTATTTTCATAAGATATTTAATTTATTTGCCTTGCAATTTACATAAAAAAATTGGCGAACTTATCAGTTCGCCAATTTGAGAATCATTTAGAAGTTAAGCAGTTTATTCTGGTGCGTTAGTCATTACTTTTTGAAGAATAGGCCAAATACCAGGTTTTGGCACACTCACGCCTTTGGTAACACCTCTTCCTTTGTTATCTGGTCCAAAATAATACAAAGGCCAACCACGATAGGTAATTTGCTTTTTACCAAATACATCAATCGTTCCGAATAATGTCTTATCCAAAGCTGAAGGAACATCCTTTAAATCAGTCGTATAAATTGGCCAAGTGGCATCATTACTAAAGTCAGACTTTGTGTAATTGTTTTTGTTCTTTTTGTCGTTAGCAAAACCGTAAAGTGTACGTCCCATGTCATCCACAAAATATTGTGTATCAGCCGTTCCTTCTTTGTAATTGCTATCATACGACTTTCCGTCATTGCCAACCAATTGCGTATTTGCCAACATAATGGTGTATGACGTTTTAGCAACTATCCACACGTTATTGACATTTTCACCTTTTACATCGCCAGCATTTACATCAGTAGCGTAGTAATAAAGTGGCCATCCTTTGTAGGTTACTTGTTTTTTACCATCTGCACGAGTGATTGTGGCAAAATCAGTAGCCGTCAAACCAACATCTAAGCGTAAATTTTCCACCGAAAAGATTGGCCAAGCATCCGTACAACCTCCCGAACAGGCAGAAGTTCCGATAACGTCTTTCGTAAAGAAATAGAGCGTTTTTCCGTAGCCATCCGTTAAAATTTTTCCCAATGACGAATCCTTAATAGTTACATCAACACTTGGTAGTGGATCTTCTTTTTTACAAGCCACAATGGCAAGCATAGGAATGCTAAATAGGATTAAGAGTTTAAAAAGGCTTTTGATTTTCATTTTTTCAGTAAATTAAAGAGTCCGAATAATTGATTTTATAGCCTATACGGAAACAGGTTTATTTAGGTTGCGTGAATAAAAAATAAAACCGAACTTCAATTATTTTAATTTGAAAAGAAACCTACACACTTCATAATCTTCAATCCATTTTTGGAATTGTCCATTTTCATTATGTCTCTTTTCATCTCCCATTCATCACAGAACGTTTTTTAATAAACCCATTCCTCTGTATTTTCGTTGTCTATAGAAATAACTAACAACACTATTCATCATGCTAAAAACTTCTAAAAAAGCGATTTTCTTAGTTTCTGCGGTTTGCCTAACCCTATCCTCACAAGCTCAAGATAAAAAAGGAGATGCTAAAGCTCCAGTAGCCGCAACCACTGCTCCTGCAAAACCTGCCGAAGCTCCCAAAACAGGCCCAAAACCCTATAAAGAGGTTATTACCGACAAAGCAAAAACCTCAAAAGGGCTTTTTACAGTTCATAAAGTAGAAGACAAATTTTTCTTTGAAATTCCTGATTCATTGCTTGGTCGTGAAATTATGACCGTTACCCGTATCACCAAATCGGCAACAATTCCAGGAACTTACGGTGGAGAAATGTTGAACCGTCAGGTAATTAATTTTGAGAAAGGCCCAGACAATAAGGTATTTTTAAGAGCTATTCAGTACATCAATGTTTCGCCAGATTCTACCGCTCCGATGTATAAAGCTGTACAAAACTCTAATGTTCAGCCCATTGCACAAGCATTTGATGTTAAGGCATTTAAGAAAGATTCTGTTAGTAAACAGAATTCAACAGTAATCGACGTTACGGATTTTTTCAAAGGGGATAATCAAATTGTTTCTTTACCACCGTTTACCAAAACGATGTATAAAATTACTTCCATCGCTGCTGACCGTTCTTATATTCAAAGTATCAAAACATTTCCGATAAATACGGAAATCAGAACGGTGAAAACATTCAATGGAACACCGCCCATGCCTTCGTTTGGAGCAACACCGCCAAGCCCGATTCCTTCGGTAAATATTCCTTCAATTGCCATTACGGGTGCGGTTACAATGGAAATAAATACATCCATGATTTTGTTGCCAAAAGAAACAATGAAACAGCGTTATTTTGACCCTCGTATTGGATATTTTTCCAATGGCTATACCGTTTTCGACGAAGGGTCGCAACGTACCGAAGACCGTACTTTTGCGGTTCGTTGGCGTTTAGAGCCTAAAAATGCCGAAGATGCTACCAAACAAAAACAAGGTCAATTGATTGAACCGAAAAAACCAATCGTTTATTACATCGACCCTGCAACACCCGCAAAATGGAGAAAATATTTAAAATTAGGCGTTGATGATTGGCAAAAAGCATTTGAAGCAGCTGGTTGGAAAAATGCCATCAGAGCAGAAATTTTAGCAGATAATGACACTACGATTAGTTTAGAAGATGCTCGTTATTCGGCAATCCGTTATTTTGCCTCTGACATTGAAAATGCTTACGGCCCAAATGTACATGACCCACGCTCAGGAGAGATTCTCGAAAGTCATATTGGTTGGTACCACAACGTAATGAAGTTATTGAAAAAATGGTACATGACTCAAGCCGCTGCCGTTGACCCAAGAGCCAGAAAAAATAAATTTGATGATGAATTAATGGGTGATTTAATCCGTTTTGTATCATCTCACGAAGTTGGACACACTATCGGTTTACGTCATAATTATGGTTCAAGTAGCACCGTTCCCGTTGAAAATCTTCGTAACCCAAAATGGATTGCAGAACACGGACATACGCCTTCAATCATGGATTACGCTCGTTTTAACTACGTAGCACAACCCGAAGACGGCGTAAAAGATTTGTATCCACGCATTGGCGAATATGACGTTTGGGCAGTAAAATGGGCTTATCAATCCCTTGACGGAGCAACTCCTGAAGATGACCAAAAAACGTTGAATAAGCAGTTTATTACTGAATATGCAAAGAATCCAAGAATTTGGTTTGGTACAGAAACCAATCCTTACGACCCACGTACCCAGTCGGAATGTTTGGGGGATAATAATATGTTGGCAAGTGATTATGGTATCAAAAACTTAAAAAGAATTCTACCAAATTTGATTGATTGGACGAAAGAAGAAGCTCAAGATTATGATATGTTGACGGAAGGTTATGGCGAAATTGTTACGCAATACCGTCGTTATATCGGTCATGTTTCTAAAAACATAGGAGGTATTTATGAAACGCCAAGAACAATGGACGAAGCAGGTGTTGTTTACGAACCAACCCCTCGGGCTATTCAAAAAGATGCCGTTGCGTGGTTGAATCGTCAGGTTTTTGATACGCCAACTTGGTTATTAGACGGAAAAATTATGGCTCAAATTCGCCCAGACCAAGGCATGGATGCCATCAGTCGCATTCAGGAAGCAACTTTGAATAATTTATTTACGACCGACCGTTTACAACGTTTCATCGAAACAAATGCTAAATATCCTGCTTCATATAGTTTGGATGAAATGTTTAGTGATGTTCGTTCTTCTATTTGGTCAGAATTACGCTCTCGTAAGTCGATTGATGCTTCCCGTAGAAATTTACAGAAAATTTACGTTGAAAAAATGATTACTACTTTAAATGCAAGTGGAGCTTCTCCATCAGGAGGGTTTAGTTTCAGAGGAACAGTTGTTCCTTCGGCAGTTGACCCACGTAAAACTGATATTATCTCAGTAACTCGTGGTCATCTATTGACCTTAAAAGACGAAATTAAAGGTACTTTGACTCAACCAACTTTAGACAAAATGAGCAAATATCACTTACAAGACTGTTTGTTCAGAATTGACAAAGGGCTTGACCCAAAATAATCGTTCGTTAAATGAAAAAGGCTTGATTCTGCATAGAATCAAGCCTTTTTCATTTCTATGTAATTATTTTGAAGTACAAACTCCATTTATACAATCAACCGTAGGTGGCAATAAAGCTTCGCAAGTACCGATTTTATTGTATTTGCTATTAAGTTCTTTTTCAAGATTGGTGTAAGCCGTTATTTTATCGGATAATTGCTTTTCATCCGTTTTTGAAAGTGCATAAATAATGAATCTCGAAGGTCCTCCGCATGGTCTTGACCCCATACCAATTACTTTACAATCGTTGCCACCTGTACAGGCTTTATTTTTGGCAAATATTTCTATTTCTGTGGCTAAGTCCGCCAATTTTTGGTCGTCTGAAGCTGTCGAAATATCTTCTTTTTTGCAGGAGAAAAATAAGGCTAAACCAATGATTGAGAGTTTTAAAAAAAGTGTTTTCATATTGTTTTAAGAGTAAGTTTTTATGTTAATATTTTATTTCTAAAAAGACATTACTAACCGCTTGTCCGTACTTGGCTAAATACGCTGGAAATGGTTGATTGGTCACATCCTTATCGCTTCTAAAAACGGCATCATCAATTCGCCACGTTTTTATTTTTTGTCCGCTAACTTTTAGTTGAATAAAAAACATTCCGCCATCGGCACAACCTGGGCAACCAAAAGTTTTACTTGTTTCTTTGGCAAGTTCAGTAGGGAAATTACTTACAAAAATCTTAGCTTTATTGTATTCACTATCAGGCAATTGATAGCCCGAAAACTGATAATTTTCTTGGTCTTTGCAAAATATTTTTGATGTGTCAGCGTATAATTTTCCGTTTTCTATCTTGTAAATCACATTGGCTCCGCAAATTCTTCCCAAGCCAACGTATCCAAAAACCAAATAGTCATTAGTTGATAACAAAGTAGATTCTGCGATATTTATCTCATTTTTATTGCAAGATTTAATTGGCAAAACTGCTATAAAAAGTGTTAAAAAAGTTGCAATTTTCATCGTTATATAGTGAAGCTGTTTAAACTTTTATTTTTTTATTGATTTTACGTAAAAAAATGACTGAGAATGCGATAAAATGCAACGCAACCCAATTTTTGACTGAGAATTCAAACCTCACTAAAAGTGCTTTGAAACCA
>JAAFIU010000386.1 GCA_013298805.1 Cytophagales bacterium
GGATGAAATTAAGTTGGAAGATAATGGATTAAGGGCTTTGAGAAAACCGAGGAAATGATATGATTAACTAATTATTTCGTTTGAGAAGTGAAATTCCCGTCCATTTGTAATGAAAACCTCTTTGTAAAGGAATTTTAACTCTTCAAGTTAACGAAAAAATCAGTTGCCCCACACTTTTTGATGCACTCCATTTTAAGCGTTTTTAACGTGTGGATTGCGTCCGCTCAGAGTCTCTGAGGGAACTTAATAGCACAGAATCTTCTATGATAAATCATATTAATTGTATTTATTTTGAATACATATATAATTATTATGGTATATATATTAAATTTGTAAAAAAATATTAAATGTTTAGAGAAAAAATTAGTGATTTGATTTCTTGGAAAGAAAAACCCAATCGTAAACCCTTGATTGTAAACGGTGCAAGGCAAGTTGGAAAATCTTGGCTTATTAAACATTTTGGAGAAACTTATTTTGAGGGAAAGGTGCTTATTCTCAATTTTGAAAGAAATAAAAATCTACACACTATTTTTAAAGCTGATTTTAATATCAAACGAATTTTATTTGAAATAGAATTAGCTTTAAATATCAAGATTAATCCAGAAAAAGATTTACTTTTCTTTGATGAAATACAGGCTTGTTCTGATGCTTTGGGTAGCCTTCGCTATTTTTATGAAGAAATGCCATTGCTTCATCTAATTGTGGCTGGCTCACTTCTTGATTTTGAATTTAGAAATCAACCTTTTCCTGTTGGTAGAGTAGAAACGATGAATCTCTATCCAATGACTTTTTATGAATTTCTAAAAGCTCGAAATAAAGAACCGTTGAGTAATTTATTAAAAACGCCTTTGTCAGATTTACCCCCCGATGTTGCTCACTACTTTGAGGAAGATTTTAATCTTTTTCTAATTGTAGGTGGAATGCCCGAATGTGTTAAATATTTTACAGAAACCGATGATTTGTTAGGATTAAAAAATATCCAAGATGATTTACTTTATACCTATGAGCAAGATTTTAAAAAATATCAACCAAACATCAATTCTGATTGTCTTTTGGATATTTTAGATAATGCTACCAAGATGATAAGTAATCAAATAATATACACTAAACTTTCGGATAGGTTTTCAAGTCCAACCGTCAAAAAAGGAGTTGAAGTTTTGAAAACCGCTCGTTTAGTGAGCAGTATTCAAAATGTATCAGTTAAAAATTTACCATTAACGGCATCTGGGAAACAGTTTAAATTATTCTTTTTAGATGTAGGCTTATTAATTAGAAAAAGTAAGCTTGATTACCAAAATCTTTATATCAAACGCCAACTGTCAGCTGCATTTCAAGGGATGTTAGCCGAACAATTTGTTGCTCAGCAGCTCATTGCTCAAACAAACGGTCAGCTTTATTATTGGGCAAGAACCGAAGCTGGTGCTAGTTCTGAAATAGATTTTGTATTGGTCCAAAAAGGAAAAGTCAATCCAATTGAAGTTAAATCTGGTAAAAGTGGTTCACTCAAAAGTTTACATTATCTATTAGAGAATAATCCTCATATTGAAAATGCTATTGTTTTTTCTCAGGCTAAATTTGGAAGGCAAGATAAAATCCAATTTATTCCAATTTATTTTGCGGGTGAGGTTTAAAAACGGGCTTAGCTCGCTGACATATTAGGGCGAGTGGGGTAACGCCGTTAATGACTTGCCAAGATGGTGGGCAAGAAAAACCTTTGCCTACCCTCGCTCAAACGAGCGAGACGCTCTATCTCATTGTAGGTCGTAGGAACGCTTCGCTAAACCTTCCTACAATATTTTTCACAAGTATCTGATTATCAATAATTTACAACAAAATCTTTTGCAGTTTCATTCCCAATTTTTTAGCCATTTTTTCTAAGTTTTGCAACTGTCTGTCTTTGTATTTTGTCTCATATTCTTCTTGAGAATGTGTTTCAAATTCTGTTTTCTTGGTCATCATATTCCAAAAAATCACTGCTACTTTTCGGTCTGTGGCTTTGATGGCAACAAAACTTCCTTTTCGAGAAGATAACTTTCGATAAAAAGAACCTAAATAACACTTACTATTGTTCAACGCCCAGAGTGCATCAAAAAGTGTGGGGCAAATGATTACTGACATATTCAGCTCAAGAACGAATGGGGTTCTGTTAGATATATTAAAATGAATCTCCTAAAATACAAATGTACTTGCCCCACACTTTTTGATGCACACATCCCTTGTTAAGCTGGCAACTTACCTTTTTTCTTAACGGTGGTCGGAGTAAATAGTTACAGATAAAAATGGTTTTTTCTAATTGCCCATAACTCAACAATACGTACATTAAGTTATTTTGTCTTGGATAAGATTGTAACTTACTCATTAGTAATGGGGCAGTTACCGTTCCTGTCATTAAAGATGCTCCAACTCTTTGCAGTTCCAGAGCGTGTTTTTTAAGATAATCAATATTGACTGTACCTGTAAATCTTAGTGCTGGATATTCTAATTTATCATACTCAGGGTGCAAGCTGGATTTGATTTTGCAGAGCCTTGAGACCAAAGGTCTCTCAATCGAGAGATTAGTTGCTTCCCTACCAAATTGAAGAGAGCAAAGAGTAAATCTGTGTAACCGTGGGTATCAGTAGTATACTCCATAATCTCCAAAACGGTTTCATTCGCCAATGCTTCGTCTAATACGTAAGTGAGGTAAAATTAAAAGAACGTACAAAAATCGTCGCAGGTCCTCAGATTTTTTACTTCCAAAATTATAATGGCTACTTGATTCTCAGCCAATTTACTTGTCCAAATAACTAATATTTGATAAAATCTTGGGATTCAGCGTTATGGAACTCTATAAGAATCTTGCTAATCAAGATTCCGCAGATTCTATGATACTTAGAAATACGACCTCGAGATTCGACGTAATCCTGACTATTTCATCAAAACAAACCGACTGACTGAGAATCAAGTAGTCATTATAATTTTGGAAGTAAAAAATTTTGAGGACCTGCGACGATTTTTGTAGGTTCTTTTAGTTTTACCCAAGAGTATCTCCAATCAAAAATGGTTGCTGCATAAGGGGAGAGAACACAGCCTTGAAGGGAAAACCCCACAAATGGTTTGGGACAACCAAGAGTATCTCCAATCAAGAATGGTTGCTGCATAAGGGGAGTGGACAGGAAATACTTTCAAAAAAGTTTATTTTTTTCGTCTTAGTGTTTGGTGCTGTGGAAATAAACCTGTACCTTTGCATCCCCTAACCCCTAACGAAGGTTAAGAAAAAAAAAGATTATCGATTGAGAGGGTAGACAATTAAAAGTTTACGTCATTAATTGGGTCAGAAAGTTGGCTTAGTTGCAAGAGTTCTTTGAGGTATTGATAGGAAGAATGAGGATTAATTTTATTCAAAAACAGGAGTTGGTAGTTATGTTTCTTTTATTTTATAATAGGGCATGAAATAACAACTTCATTAGATTAGATA
>JAAFIU010000221.1 GCA_013298805.1 Cytophagales bacterium
TCCTGAATTTTATTTCCTTAATAAATTGTATCCTTGAGAAATAATCTCTAATTTTGCATTCCGTTTCAGAAAATACTGAAAATCAAGTCTATTACATCGCTACCAAAGCGATTTTACATAACAAAAACAAGGATTAACATGGCTAAGGTTTGTCAATTAACAGGAAAAAAGACACAAGTAGGTAATAACGTATCTCACGCTAACAATAAAACTAAGCGTAAATTCTATCCAAATCTTCATACTAAGAAATTTTTCTTAGAATCTGAAGGTGTATGGGTTCAATTGAAAGTATCTGGAAAAGCTATCCGTACTATCAACAAAAAAGGCTTAGAGGCTTCTTTAATTGATGCTGCTCGTAGAGGAACTTTGAGTCTGTAATACCTACGACTTAAAATATTTAAAACCTTCTCAATTAATTGAGAAGGTTTTTTTATGCCTATTTTTTGTAAATTCATTTATCAAAATATTTGAGGATTTAATTATTAGGACGACCAATCCTTCGGGGTGATTTTGCTATTTGTCCTAAATCAGTTATACATCAACTTTTCTTTTAAATACTTAATAACATCAATATTCGTTACTTTACAACATAACTCTAAAAACTAATACCTAAATACTATCCCCTTTCATTATGCTCTCATCAACTGAAAAAAATCGTTATCAAAAACATTTGTTACTTCCTCAAATTGGGCAAGAAGGTCAATTAAAACTTAAAAATGCTAAAATTTTAGTAATTGGTGCTGGTGGATTGGGCTGTCCAGTTTTGTTGTATTTGGCAGCGGCAGGCGTTGGCAAATTGGGTATTATGGACGCTGATTCGGTAGATTTAAGTAATTTACAAAGACAGGTTTTGTACAAAGTAGAGGACATCGGTAGTCCAAAAGCAACAACCGCAGCAACTCGTTTACTAAAACTAAACGATACTATTGAATATGAAGCCGTTAAGCAAAATTTTAAGGCTGAAAATGCCGAAGGTTTTGTTAAAAATTATGATATAATTGTGGATTGTACCGATAATTTTACCGCTCGTTATCTCATCAATGATTTTTGCGTAAAATTCAACAAACCATTTGTTTACGGAGCCATTCATCAGTTTGAAGGACAGGTTTCGGTTTTCAATTATACTGATGCGTCGGGTAATTTAGGACCAACTTATCGTTGTCTTTTCCCTGAGCAACCGTCTGAGTTGGAAATTCCAAACTGTGCAACGATTGGCGTTTTGGGTATTCTTCCTGGAATGTTAGGAATGTACCAAGCCAATGAGGTCATTAAGATGATTACGGGCATTGGAACGGTATTGAGCGGGCAACTTTTAATGCTTGATTTATTGGAAAATACGTCTCAGAAAATTAAAGTAAAAAGGAGAAAAAATGCCGAAGATATGATTTTCCCAGAAGGAGAAAATCAAAAAAAAAATACTGATAATCAAGCAATTAACACAACTATAACGGTTGAGGAGTTATCTGAGAAAATACAGAATAAAGAAGATTTCTTTTTGTTGGATGTTCGAAATTTGAATGAATATGAAATTTGTCGGATTGAAGGTGCGGTACTAATTCCGATGAGTAATATTCCGACGAATGTGAAGCATATTCCACGAGATAAAACCGTTGTTGTGTATTGTCATCACGGTTTTCGTTCAGCAAGTGTGATTGATTATCTATCACAAAATCATGGCTTTAGCAATTTACAGAACTTAACGGGTGGTATCAATGCGTGGGCAAATGAGATTGATGAAACAATGGAGGTGTATTGACAGTAAGCAGTAAGCAGTAAGCAGTAAGCAGTAAGCAGTAAGCAGTAAGCAGTAAAAATGGCGATTGGGAAATTTAAGTTCCTAATCGCCATTTTTATTCTGGTAACTGCTAACTATTCACTGTTAACTGAGATTAAACTAAATCTCCGTACAAATCAAATTCTTCGGCACGGTTTACTTTTACATTGGCAAAATCTCCTAAACGCACAAATTGTTTTGCAGGAATAAGTACCTCATTATCAACTTCTGGCGAGTCAAATTGTGTTCTTCCGATAAAGTGTCCTCCCTCCTTTCTATCAAATAAAACTTTATACGTATTTCCGACTTTCTCTTGGTTCAATTCCATCGAAATATCTTGCTGCAAAGCCATAATTTCGTCTGCACGTTCTTGTTTTACTTCGGCAGGAACATCGTCTTCAAAAGTATGAGAATGCGTTTGGTCTTCGTGCGAGTACGTGAAAACGCCCAGACGGTCGAAACGCATCTTTTCTACAAATTGATAAGTCTCTTCATAATCCTCCTCAGTTTCTCCTGGGTGACCAGCAATCAGCGTGGTTCTCAAAGCAATATCAGGCACTTTATCACGAATGGCGTTGATTAAATCTTCGGTTTTTTCACGGGTAATTCCACGACGCATTCTTTTCAAAACTTCCGTTGAACCACTTTGTAATGGCATATCTAAATATTTGCAAATATTTGATTTTGAATTCATTACATCTAAAACATCCATCGGAAAACCCGCAGGATACGCATATTGTAAACGAATCCAATCAAGTCCTTCAATATCAGAAAAATGCTCTAACAATTCCGAAAGGTTACGCTTTTTATAAATATCTAAACCGTAGTAAGTCAGGTCTTGAGCGATAAGAATTAACTCTTTTGTTCCACGTTTTACTAATGATTTTGCCTCAATAACCAAGTCTTCAATCGTGCGAGAAACGTGTCCACCACGCATCAAAGGAATGGCACAGAACGAACAAGGACGGTCGCAACCTTCAGCAATTTTTAGGTAAGCGTAATGCGTTGGAGTTGTTAAAAGACGTTCACCGATGAGTTCGTGTTTGTAATCAGCTTTGAGCGTTTTTAATAATCTTGGTAACTCATTTGTTCCAAAAAAAGCATCAACTGATGGAATTTCAGTTTCTAATTCATCTTTATAACGATGTGAAAGACAGCCCGTTACATACAATTTATCAATTACGCCTGCTTCTTTAGCATCAACGTAACGCAAAATGGTATCAATTGATTCTTGCTTGGCATTATCAATAAATCCACACGTATTTACGATAACAATATTTGAATCGTCTTTTTTAGATTCATGGCTAACATTCATCCCATTTCCTTTCAGTTGGGTATAAATCACCTCTGAATCAACCACGTTTTTGCTACAACCAAGTGTAACGATATTGATTTTATTCTTTAATTGCGTTTTAGTTTTCATCTAAAATTCCTAACTCATTGAGATAGGATTTGTTAAAATTTAATCCCAAAGTTACGACAATGTGAAGTAACTTTGTGCTTTAAAACCTTAATAAGATGGATTTCGATTTCAAAAAATACCATATACGTTCAATCAACGCTTCTTCTGCCGAAGAACGTGCTGCCATTAATCAAGAATTAAAAGATTTTTATGCTTCTTTGAGCAAAGAAGAACAGCATGAATTTAACACACGATTACAGATTTTTTTAGCTCGTGAAATGGGAAGATTAAAGACTGATTATGAAGCCATTAAAGCGGGTGGAATGATGGATGAGAATTAGAGAATAGAAGTCAGAGTGTAGAGAATAGATATTTTTTTATAAATTAATTATATTTCCCCTGTTATCTATTCTCTGAAATCTAACATCTATTTGAACAGGTTTGTAAAGTTGTACCCAATAAAAGTCTTCAAAACCAAATTCAAACAGACTTGCTTTTGAAGAAAACTGCAAGTTTTCAAATATCTATGTTTTCTATCTTACCTATATGGTCTATTTATATTACCATCGAGGTAGGATAGGAAACATTTGATTCAACCGTTCCGTTTGAGCAAATCATTTTGAATCAGTATATAAAAACTGCGATGGGTACAATTTAACTAACCAATTCATCTATTCACTAAATTAAAAGTCGTATCCAATAGAAACGCCTGTCACGTTGGCTCGTGAGGCTGGATTTGTATAACCTCTAATTGAGTCAGAAGTACCAATATTTATTCTTTCGTAACGTAACTTTATGGTTACTTTCTTGATCTTAATGCCCACTTCAGTCGAATGAGAAAGCATTTTTGTTAAGTCAATTTCATTAGGTAAAGTTAGATTCTTTTCATCCATTTTCAGCTTTGAAACGACTGGATAACTTGCTGAAATTCTTAAACTTACTTTTACTTTTGATTTCGTAGCGTAATTCAATTTTGCTCCTAAAGCAGGGGATAAAAATTTATATTTTTCCTCAAAAATCATTGGGTTTCCTTCTGTACCATAATCGGCTGAACGATTCCATACTTTTGATTCAATACCCACAAAAGGCTCAATGGATGTTCGTGAACTATCGTTTCCTAATTTAATTGGAATACCTGCATCAATGTTGGCAAAAACACCCTGATAAGTCATTTTGGGAATGATTGTTAAGGCAGAAATATTTGGGTCAAAAGGCGTTGATGCACCGATTCTATTCTTGTCCGTAATATCCATTTCTACTCGACCAATACTTTTAAAAACGCCACCATCAAATGTGATATTAATTTTTTTGAGGGCTTGAAATTGAATTTGAAGACCCACTTTACCAATAGTAGGGCGTTCTATCCAATTGAAATTTTGGATAGAAATATTAGGAGAAATCGTAATAGGCTTCTGAATATCAGATGATTGAGCAAAAGTCACCAATGAACTTCCCATTAAGGAAATTACAAAAAGTACAGTTCGTTTCATAGTTTGAAGCCCAATAGGGTTTTTATGATTTATCAGAAAATTACAACGATTTTTTCATTATATTATTGCTTCAATTACGACAATTATTAGACCAGATACCCTAAAAAATTTACACAAAAAAATAAAATACAACGATTTAATCAGGATATATTGACAAAGTAGAATCAACGTATATTGTATTAGCAAATATTAAGTATAAATACCAAAGGAAAAGTATATCTTAATGTTGATTTCTATGAAAATAAGTAATAAATTAGAAGAAAAATAAGGCAACCCATCATTAAAAGATTTTATTCATGAAAAAGATTTCCACACTTTTGTCAGTAGCTTTACTTACCAGTCTGAGCATGAGCAGTTGTACTGATACTAAACAAATTACTGACTTACAAGACCAAGCTCGTAGATTAGAAGCACAAGTGCAGAAAGAGCGTCAAGAAAATGCGGAATTGAGTAGCTATCGTTTTAGTATGGAAAGTCAGTTCAAAAGAAAAAATGAAGACTACGTAAAGTGTCAAGAAGAGGGAAAAGATAACTTCGAGTCTTTGAGTAAAAAATATGGTGAATTAGGCTCTGACTATGAAAAATTACAAGCTGCCTATAAATCATTGAATGAAACTAATGATGCCAGCCGAGAAATGTCTTCTCGTGTAATTGTTGATTTAGAAGAAAGAATTAAACAAATAAAAATTGCCACCGTTCCTGCTCCTGCTGTTCGTAAACGTAGTAGAAGACACTAAAATTAGTTGTGGCTTTAGGGATTAGTGTTGAAATATTCGCTCAATCATAAAAATCTAACTACCTAATTTTAGACAGATTCATTAAGCGTTAGATATTTACTTTCGATAACAATCACAAAATATAGGGTAGCATTTTTAAAAATGCTACCCTATATTTTTAGGCACTTATTTATCCATATAATCAACGACTAAACTCGCCATTGATTTCATACCTAATACAAAACCTCCTTCGTCAATATAAAAATCTGGTGTATGGTGAGGTGCGGTTTCACCTACTGGTTTGCCTTTAGGAGCTCCTCCCAAAAAGAAAAACAAACCGGGTACTTTTTCTTGATAGAATGCAAAGTCTTCAGCACCAGTAGCAGCCGCAGTAAGAGAAACGTTATCTTTTCCTGCTACACTTTCTAAGGTGGGTACCATCTTCTCCGTTAGAGCTACATTATTAAACGTAATTGGACACATTTTAGTAATTTTAACATCAGCGGTTGCTCCTGCACTTTGAGCAATATTGGTTGCTACTTGAGCTATCCGAGCATGAATCATTTCTTGAACGGCAGGGTCGAGAGTACGGATTGTTCCATTCATATTAACTTCTTCGGGAATAATATTGTTACGCACTCCACCATTAATTTGTCCGACTGTAACCACTGCTGCCGACTCATTCAAGGGAGAATTTCTACTAACAATTGTTTGTAAACCCATGATTACTTGTGATGCCGTCACGATAGGGTCAATTCCTTGCCAAGGGCTTGCTCCGTGTGTTTGTTTGCCTTTAATCTTGATTTTGAACCAATCAGAACTTGCCATTGTGCCTTCTGGACGGTATTTAATTTTGCCAACCTCAGTCTGGGCATTGATATGCAAGCCAAAAATTACATCTACTTTTGGGTTTTCCAAAACGCCTTCTTTTATCATCAGTGCTGCACCACCTTCTTCTCCTTCGGGAGCACCTTCCTCGGCAGGTTGGAAGATAAATTTGACTGTTCCTTTCAAATCATTTTTCATGGATGCCAGAATCTCGGCAGTTCCCATCAAAATAGCAACGTGTGTATCGTGTCCGCAAGCGTGCATAATACTTACAGGTTGTCCGTTATATTCGCCAACTGCTTTTGAAGCAAATGGAATATCAACTCTTTCTTTCACAGGCAAGCCGTCCATATCCGCTCGAAGAGCAACGACTGGCCCAGGTTTTCCACCCTTCAAAATACCAACAACTCCTGTTTTTCCGACACCCGTTTTTACTTCTATACCAAGTGATTTAAGGTGGTTTGCTACTTTTTCAGCCGTTTTAAATTCACGATTTCCCAATTCTGGATTTAAGTGAAAATCTCTACGCCAAGCAACTACTTTAGTTTCGAGAGTCTCTGCTTTTTGAGCAATTTTTGCTTTTAAAACGGTGGCATTTTGAGCATTACTTGACAAAAATGAAGCAAATATTAATGTAGTAATTATGGATACTTTATTCATAAGTTATTTTTTTAAGTTTATACGATGAATTGAATTTTACTTAAATCTACTCCATAATTTGTTATTCGACAAACATTTTTATCTACTTTAAATCCAACCTGTTTAAACTTTCCCATTGTTTAATACTTCCACCTAAAATTACCGTTAGATATAAATTAATCAAAATCAGCTTTACTTATTTTTTAATTTAAAAATCATATTTCATTAGCTCTTTTTATACTATCCTACTAAATTTTCGACTTCTGATTAAAAAAAACTATAATTAAAAACCCCATAGCAACAAAAATTGTTTATATAATTAATGTTATAACAAATTATTTATTAGGTTTATATTTCACTTTAATTTTTATTTGTAGAAGCTGTTTAAACTTTTGAAAAATATTCCCAAATAAGTGAGAATTTTGTGGTGCTAAATCATAAAATATCACAAAATGGGAATACTTAGTAAAAATACTATCGAAACGTGGATTTTGCCACA
>JAAFIU010000133.1 GCA_013298805.1 Cytophagales bacterium
AAATGTGGCAAAATCCACGTTTCGATAGTATTTTTACTAAGTATTCCCATTTTGTGATATTTTATGATTTAGCACCACAAAATTCTCACTTATTTGGGAATATTTTTCAAAAGTTTAAACAGCTTCCTTAAAAATAAAATCCTCTTCAAAATTTTTGAAGAGGATTTTATTTTTAAATATTTTTAACAATATATTCGTTGTTAAATTATTTTAACAATATATTTGTTGTTAAATATCCATAACAATAAAAATGCAACTAAAATGGAAAATTGGATAAACCCTAAAACAATTATAGGTTCAACAGCCAAAGGAGATTATTATTTTGACCGACCGAATATTGTTTCTCAAATCTGGGAAGAAATTCTAAAAGGTAATCATGTACTTATTGCAGCACCAAGACGAGTAGGGAAGTCTTCTGTGATGGAATACATGATTGGAAATTCTGAAGAAAGTATAAAATGTATTTTTAGAAATATTCAAGGAATCAATACAGAAGAAGAATTTTACAAACAACTTTATGAACTCATTGTACTCTGTTTAAACAAATTTGAAAAGGGTAAAAGTTGGTTAGATAACTTTTTAGGTGGAATTACTATTGAAGAAATTACTTTGGAAGGAGTAAAGTTTGGGAATAAAAAAACGCTCAATTATTTAGAAGAAATCAATAAAGTTTTACCACAATTACAAGCAAACAAGTTCAGAATTGTTTTGTTTTTAGACGAACTTCCAGAGGTTTTGAATAACCTTCATAAAGCCCAAAAGACTACTGAAGCAAGTGGTATTTTAGATAATTTACGCCAATGGAGACAAATGCCAACACTAAAAGGATATTTTTCGATGGTATTGGCAGGGTCAGTCGGAATTCATCATGTTGTAAAAACAATAGATGGACGTGTTGCGGATATTAACGATTTGCGTAAAATTGATTTTGAAGCTCTTAATCTTGAAGAAGCACAAGAATATGTAGAATGGGCAACAAATGAAGCAACCATTCAGTATGAACAAGAATTGAGAACCTATCTACTCAATAAGATTGCTTACCCAATACCATATTTTATCAATTTAATGCTTGATGAAATCAATAAAAAAGCATTTAATACTAAAAATAGAGACATTACTACCGAACATATTGATAGAGCATTTGATAGTGTGGTTAAGAACAGTGACCACTTTATTGAATGGAAAAATCGCCTTTTTATTTACTTTCCTGAAAGCGAGTCAAACTTTATGAACGAAGTTTTAATTCATATTGCTCATAAGGATAAAATTAACAAGCGTAAATTGTATGATTTGGCAGTGAAACACGAACGAACCAAAGATTACATTGAACTCATGGATGGCTTAGAAAGAGATGGTTATCTGACTGAACAGGCTGGAAATCATGTATTTATATCACCTTTTTTGAAAGCATTTTGGAAGCGAAATAACCCTGTATATGATGGAAAATAATATAGAAAAAACGGGTAATTGGTTTGTAGAGCAATTGAGCCTTTACCAAAATGCCAATAATGACAATGTCTCGGTTAAAAGAAATTTCATTGTTCGTGTCTCGGAATTTGAGTTGATTGTCAGCTATTTACTTCGTAAAAAATCCCAAGACCCTCTACAACACGAACTCCTTTTGGGAAGGCGAGGTAGTGGAAAATCTACTTTACTCCGTCGGATTCAAATAGAAATTGAGGAAAATACCACACTGAACGAAAAATACATCGCCGTCAACTTAGCCGAAGAACAAGCAGGAATTTATCGGCTTTCCGATTTGTGGTATGAGGTACTGAAAGAAATAGCCGTTCAGACAAATAAAACGGTGGAATTACAGGCGTTTTCTACTTTCAAAAACAATCAAGAGTATGCCCGTTATTTATATGGAGAAATTCATAAAATCCTTGTTGAAAAGCAAAGAAAGGCAGTTTTACTCTTGGATAACCTCGACCGTATCATTGAAAATTTTGACGATGATGGGCATTTATTACGTGAAACACTACTCAATTACAACGACCTGCAAATCATAGGCGGAAGCACCCGCATGGATGAGCATTTTTGGCAATATGATAAACCCTTTTATGAGTTTTTCAGAAGGCACCGTTTGGAAGGACTTACTTTCGAGGAAATACATCAGTTACTCAACCAATGGAGTAAGGCATTAGATTTACCTCAACTGAAAGACTATGCACTCAAAAATAAAGGGAAGATTGAAGCCCTCCGTATTTTGACGGATGGACTGCCTCGTACTTTGCAGTTTTTTATCAAAATTTTCCTCAAAAACTCTACGCTGACGGGTTTTGACCATATTAAACAAACGATGGATTTGGCTTCACCACTTTACCAAGAAAGGCTAAATAGTTTGACGGCACCGCAGCGTAAAATTGTTTTGGAAATGGCGTTTATTTGGGAGGCTTGCTCTACCAAACAGTTGATAGATGTTTGCCGTATGGAAGGTAAATTAATTTCGTCTTTTATGAAGCAATTAAACAGTTTTGGTATTGTAGAAACCCTGCAAACCAATACTAAAAATCACCTTTACAGACTCTCAGAAAGGTTTTTTAATATGTGGCTCATCGTTACGCAAGGCAACCCCGACCAAAAACGTAAAGCCCGTTATCTAACCATTTTCTTAGAAACTTGGTACGATGCCAACGAAATACAAGAGATGGCAATAACACATTCTCAGAATTTGAAAGGTAAAAAAATGGGTTATGACCAAGCGGTGGTTTTGACGAAAGCGATTAGCCAATCTAAGTATATTGGAGTGAATGATAGAGATATGTTATTGGATTTGACTTATCAATTGTCTGATTGTCAGCCAGAAAAAGGAGATTTGCCAGTAATGTTTGGAAAATTAGAGGATAAAATCCATATATTAAAAGAACAAGGTAGATATGAGCAGGCACTAAAAATAGTAGAAGATATAGAAAATGAAGAAGATGGTGCGAAATTCTCTATTAAGGGTTTCTTATTCGATGCCTTGGGAAATGAAAAAGAAGCAGAAAAAAATTACCTTTTAGCTATTAACAAAGGAGATATAAACTCCTTGTTTAATTTAGCTTTACTATATGAAGATCAAAAAAAAGAAAAAAAAGCAGAGAAATATTATCTTTTGGCTATCAAAAAAGGAGTTATCAATGCCATAAATAATTTGGGTTTTTTATATCAAAAGCAACGAAAATTTACTGAAGCAGAAAAATATTATTTTCAGGCAATTGATAAAGGGCATAATTTAGCATTGAAGAACTTAGCCCTTTTATATTTTTTAGAAAACATTAAAAAACAAAAAGCATTAAAATACATTTCCCAAAGTAATAAATTAGGTTCCGATTCTAAATCACTTTTTTTTCAAGTAATTATAGAAGTTTGGAATGGTATATTTGAAAATATTGATAGTAGAGTTAGAGAGTTTATTAAAAGTTGTGATAAAGATGTTACAGCAGGAGTTTTACAATACTTACTCTTTTTAGAACAAACCCACTTAGTCCAATCACTTTTTGAAGACCAATCATTAGGGCAAGAGTTAAGAGATAAATATCAATTGCTCTACTACGCAACACTCATTTTGAACAATAAAACGGAGAATAACTTGCTCTTGCGTATTCCGCCAGATGTTATGCCTACTGTAGAAAAAATTGTGGCAGAAGTCAAAGAAAAACAGGCTTTTTATGCTGAGGGTTAGACCTCCTTTTAATAAAAAATCCCTTTCAAATCATTTGGAAGGGATTTTTATTATAGCTCGATGCTTCCGCATCGACTAAACTACTAATTCAACACCAACTTCACGTCTTCTGGTTTTTGCTGAATTTTCTTAGTTCCTAAAATAGCTCTTACGGCTTCGGCAATTCCTTCTGGGTCGAAACCACATTCACGATGAAGTTCCATTTGTTCTCCGTGTTCAACAACTCGGTCAGGAATACCCAAACGTTTTATTTGAGCCGAATAATCATGGTCTAACATAAATTCTGCTACTGCCGAACCAAATCCACCTTGAATACAACCATCTTCTACGGTAATCACTTTATCATAATTCTGGAAGATTTCGTGTAACATCGCTCCGTCTAAAGGCTTCACAAAACGCATATCGTAATGGGCAGGATTGATACCTTCTTTTTCGAGAATTTTGCAAGTTTCAACGGCATAATTTCCAATGTGTCCGAGTGTTAAAATTGCTACATTTTCGCCGTCTTTTATCTTTCTACCTTTACCAATTTCCATTTTCTCAAATGGAGTTTTCCACTCAGGCATCACACCTTCTCCCCGTGGATAACGAATTGAAATACAATGCTTTAAATCCTTGAAATCATCCAAAGAAGCCGTAAACATAATATCACGCAATTCCTTTTCATTCATCGGAGCGAATACTATCATGTTCGGAATACAACGCATATACGCAATATCATACGCTCCGTGGTGCGTAGGGCCATCGGCACCCGCAAAACCCGCACGGTCGAGACAGAAAATAACGGGTAATTCTTGTATCGCTACATCATGCACCACTTGGTCAAAAGCACGTTGCATGAAAGTTGAGTAAATATTACAGAAAACCGTTAAGCCTTGCGTTGCCATTCCCGCTGAGAAAGTAACAGCGTGTTGTTCGGCAATACCCACATCAAAAGCACGGTCGGGCATGGCTTTCATCATCAAATTCAATGAACTTCCCGAAGGCATTGCGGGCGTGACACCCATGATTTTGGCATTTTGTTCGGCTAATTCAACGATAGTATGACCGAAAACGTCCTGATATTTAGGAGGTTGTGGCGTTAAGTAAATCTTTTTCTTGATTTCTCCCGTGATTTTATCAAATTTCCCAGGAGCGTGCCAAAGCGTTTGGTCTTTTTCGGCAAGGGCGTATCCTTTGCCTTTCGTTGTAATACAGTGTAAAATTTTAGGGCCTGGAATGTCTTTCAAATCATTCAAAACCGTTACCATATATTCTACGTCATGTCCGTCGATTGGACCAAAATATCGAAGATTTAATGATTCAAATAAATTACTTTGATTGAGTAAAGTTGCTTTCAGTCCATTTTCAATTTTAGAAACAATATCTTGGGCAGATTTACCGAATTTGGACATTTTACCTAACAAATTCCAAACTTCATCTTTCACACGGTTATAGGTGTGCGAAGTGGTAATATCCGTTAAATACTCTTTTAAAGCCCCAACGTTGGGGTCAATCGCCATGCAGTTGTCATTCAAAATAATAATCATGTTGTTAGGAATATCTCCCGCATGATTCATTGCTTCAAATGCCATTCCTGCTGTCATTGAACCATCACCAATAACTGCCACGTGCTGACGATCTTTCTCTCCTTTATACTGAGAAGCCACCGACATCCCCAAAGCCGCTGAAATCGACGTAGAAGAGTGTCCTACGCCAAAAGCATCATATATACTTTCTTTGCGTTTTGGAAAACCAGAAATACCTCCATAAAGACGGTTTGTATGGAATTTATCCCGTCTCCCTGTCAAGATTTTATGTCCATAAGCCTGATGCCCAACGTCCCAAACCAACTGGTCATTTGGAGTATTGAAAACATAGTGAAGTGCCACAGACAACTCAACAACACCTAAAGAAGCCCCAAAGTGTCCCCCAAAAACGGAAACATCATCAATAATATACTGACGGAGTTCATCACAAATTTGGATTAATTCCGAGCGGTCTCTACTTCTTAAATCTTCTGGAGAGTTAATTTGAGCCAATATTTTGCCAGGGGTGATTTGCATGGGTTTCAATTGTCGAAAAGTGTAAAGATATAACTACCTAAAACTTAAAATGTTTGTAAGTAATATCTTTCTGGAAAAATTCTTACAATGTTTGCACAAATTTAAGGAAATTTTTTGAGGTTCTTGTAAAGCAAAACGGTCAAGCGTTTTAGGCTCAACCGTTTTGCACTGTGTTTATCAATTTTATTGTTATTTCTGTGAAGCTTTAAATAGCTTTTGTTTTTCTTCTTTTGTTAGACTCTCATAACCCGAATGAGAAATTTTATCCAGAATCTCATCCACTTCGTCATCATCTGGATAACCTCCGCCAACGCCCGCAGGTGTGCTACTGTAAGTTGATTCTTTTTGGCGATAAGCTACTTTGATGGTTGGTTTTTCAGTACGCTTGAAGATATTTTGAACAAAATCAAATGTTGCATCAAGTGGTGTTCCCCAATCTCTGCCTGCTTGTAGTTGTTTTACGTACAAATATCCTAACAAAGCACCACCCAAGTGAACAATTCCTCCGCCTGCATTCGTACCAATTGCACCTGCCAATGAAATCAAAAAGAAGAAAAAGGCAATGTATTTAATCCGAACGGGACCAATCAAGAATAAAAAGAAGGTATAATCAGGCATTAAAGTCGCAGCGGCAAAAACAATTGCCATTACACTTCCAGATGCTCCGATGATAGTTGTGCTTAAAGCTCCTTGATAATAAGGAATAAAATTGAAGGTAACTAAGGCTAAAACTCCTCCAAATAATGCCCCAAGTATATATAAATTAATTAACCTGCGACTTCCTAAAAACTCTTGAATAATTGCTCCAAACCAATACAGCATGAGCATATTAGGCAAAAGGTGAGCAATTGGATTTACCGAGTGAAAAAATGCGTAAGTAAGTATTGTCCACGGGCGAAACAGAAAAGTACCCATTGCTGGTGTAAGGCTGAAATATGAAAGTGCGTTTTCAAAAACATCTGGTTTTTTAAAAAATACCGTTAATGTTATTAAACACAATAACATGACCACATACACCGCCACATTCAGCCAAATTAGCTGAATTAAACCGTTGTTACGCTTGGCGAAAGCGTCTTTGAAGTCATCTAAAATCCCACTCATTTTTTTATTTGTTGTGTTTAGGACAATGCCTAAGTATTAAAAACGTGTATAATTATATTTTTGTTTTTATAATTGAGCGTTACAAAGAGTCATTAATGAATTTAAGGTAAATCTAATAAATACAACGATTTGATTTACAAAATGTTATCTAATTTATTGATTTGAAACGATAATTAACGAATTGTACTCAGTTGTTAATTTCTAATAAAAATTATTTCGTTTCGTTCCCCAAATTTTAATGAGAATAAAAGCAAAAATCATGCCTCCAATATGGGCAAAATGGGCAACATTATCGCCAGGCATTTTATGTACACCCGCATAGATTTCGTAAAGTGCATAGAAAGTTACAAAATATTTAGCTTTAATCGGGATGGGTATCGGAAAAAGCATCAATTCGGTATTTGGAAATAAAATAGCAAAGCCAGCCATTACGCCAAAAACTGCTCCTGAAGCACCAATCATTGGGGTATTTAAAACACTTTTCAAACTTTCTTCAATAACAAGGACAGACTCCTTCAAGGTAACATTACCTGTATTTTCCAAAAGTCCATAAACATTTGATGGAATTCCTTCAGAATAAAAGCGTTGAATCAAACTCTCAAACTGCTTAAAGTCAGGGTTTTGGATATATGCTTTTGAGGCTGCTTCGAGCGTGGCAATGTCATAATATTTTAAACCCATATAAAGTAATCCAGCTCCGATACCTGTTGCGAGATAGAAAGCTAAAAAACGCTTTTCTCCCCAAAACATTTCTAAAATAGGACCCAAGAAAAATAAACCTAACATATTTCCAAAAATATGCCCAATTCCCGAATGGACAAACATATACGTTACCAACTGAAACGGATAGAATTGCTCAGAAGTAAAATAGTGCAAGCCAAATAGCGAGACAATCATTCTATCATATTGTGGATTAATAGATTGAACGATGAATACAATAACGTTAATAGCAATTATTGCCCTAATAATGGGCGTGACAGTGGGTGTTCTCATTTGTTTCAGTTATTAGTGAACAGTTACCAGTAAACAGTTTCCATAAATTATAGTTGATAACTGCTTACTGATAACTGTTTACTGAAAATCTATTCTTCATACGCCCAGTCAATACGGGTTTTCATGTCTTTGATTACCAAGCCATTGGCTTTGAAATAACCTCTAATTTCGTCAACTTTATCGTATTGTTTGGCTTCTTTGTGTTCTTTGTATAATGTCAACATTCCTTTGGCAAAAGCCTCAACGGAAGTGCTTTGTTCTTCAACAATTCCTAAAACACCTTCGATGATTAAGACAAATTTCTCTTTCAAGAGATTAAATGTTTCTTCGCCAATTTGGGCTGTTTGTACTTGTCCCATGTATAATTGGTTGATTTTTTTCACGAGATTGAATAATCCTGCAATGGTAACAGCGGTGTTCAAATCATCGTTTAAGCCATCATAACATCCTTGAATACCTTTCTCAATTTCGGCAATTTGTTTTTCATCAATAACGATAGAATCATCGGCAACGTATTCTAAGTTTTTGATAATTCTTAATCCATTAATTAAACGTTTGTAACCTTTTTGAGCTGCTTTCAAAGCATCATTAGAGAAATCAAGCGTACTTCTGTATTGCGACTGCAACATGAAGAAACGAACCGTCATTGGGCTGTATGCCTGCTCTAACAACGGATGTATACCCGCAAAAAGTTCGGCAGGAAGGAATGAATTACCGAGCGATTTAGACATTTTTTGCCCATTCACCGTCAGCATATTTGAGTGCATCCAATAACGAACAGGCTCACGGTCGTTTGCTCCTTTGGCTTGGGCAATTTCACATTCATGGTGCGGGAATTTCAAATCCATTCCTCCTCCGTGAATATCAAAACTATCTCCTAAGTATTTAGTACTCATGCAAGTACATTCTAAATGCCAACCTGGAAAACCTTCACCCCAAGGTGAATTCCAACGCATAATATGTTCGGGAGCTGCTTTTTTCCAAAGAGCAAAATCAAGTGGACTACGTTTTTCACCAACTCCGTCTAAATCACGAGTTTCGGTTAATAAATCATCCAAAATTCTACCCGAAAGTTTGCCATATTCACCACCTTGTTCATTGTATTTGGCTATGTCAAAATATACTGAACCATTTGATTCGTAAGCTAAACCCTTGCTAATCAACAAAGCAGTCGTTTCGATTTGTTCAACAATGTGTCCCGTTGCGGAAGGTTCAATGCTTGGAGGAAGGAAATTAAATTGCTCTAAAACCTTATGAAAATCATTGGTATAACGCTGTACAATTTCCATCGGTTCGAGTTGCTCCAACTTCGCCATTTTCCCGATTTTGTCTTCGCCTTCGTCGCCATCGCCTACTAAATGACCTACATCGGTAATGTTTCTTACATAACGCACTTTGTAACCAAGATGAGTCAGATAGCGATACAACACATCAAAAGTCATGAAAGTACGTACATTTCCTAAGTGAACATAATTATAAACCGTAGGGCCACAAACGTAAATTCCCACGTGAGGGGCATTTAGAGGGATAAACAATTCTTTTTCTCGGCTGAGAGTATTGTATATTTTTAATGGTTGCATTCGGCTGTTGTTAATTTTTAATATTTTACAAAACTAATAAAAGTATAACGGAATGAGTGTATTTTCGTTCCAAAATGCGTATTTCCAGAAAGATTACATTGAGGTTGTTTGTACCAAAAATAAAAAAAGGTTCAACCGTTTTCGTTTGAACCTTCAAATTACCATTAGTTTCTCTACGGCTTCATCTCCTGTTTTTTCCAATAAGTCAAACTTCTCCATAACCATTCAGCGGGACCAAATTTGAAATAATTTAGCCAAATATTACTGAAAACAATACATATTAGCCAAATGCACATTACAAAAAGGTAATTTTGGTAAATCTGTAATTTGGCAAACATTCCGAACCCAAATCCGTAAAAAAATAAACCACAAAGAATGCTTTGAAGTAAATAATTGGATAATGCCATTTGACCAGCTTTGGAAAGAATTTTGACCAACCAATTAAACGCCCCCGACCTGTAAACGAGCATTAATAAACCAATGTGTCCGACTGTCATCATCACTCGTTGAATATCAGAAAATGCTCCCGTTGGAATGGTATAAGTTTCAAAGAAGTTTTCAAAACCTTTTTCATCATAATAGAAGGAATTTACGAATCGTATTCTCATAAAAAGCCCGAAGGAATAACCAACTAAAGCCATCAGTCCGTATTGTCGAGTCGTTAATTTATTGGTAAAAACGCCTAATTTAAAAAAGCCCATACCGATAAACATCATTAGCATATAGTCCCAAAAATTCGTATTATAAAGAGTCCATTTTTGGTATTCGTCAGCATCTTTCCATCTTTTATTAAATATCGTTTTGTAGTTGCCACGCATCTCCCGAATATTGCTATTGATTTTGGCGGTATCTTTCTTCATCCAAGCGGACATTTCTTTAAATGCTGCAATATCTTCTCTTTGCTTAGGTATTAACTTTTTATGCAGACTTAAGGAATCTGTCATTGCTGATTTATAGGCTTCGTATTTAGGTTTTCGTTGGTCAATATACCGATATGCACTTCTTCCAAAAAGCCAAAATGATAAGATTAATCCTATAATAATCAGATATTTAGCTTCTATTTTTCGAAATGGAAAAAGAAATAAGCCACAGATAGCGTAAGAATACAAAATGTCACCATCCCAGAGTAAAATATAGAAATTGAAAAGCCCAAAAAGAAACATCCAAAGCAGTCTTCGGTAATAAATATCAATGGAGTTTACATCATTGTTTTTTGATAAAATAAGCATACAACTCGCCCCAAAAAGCATCGAAAATAAACCCCGCATCGTACCTTCAAAAAAGACCGTTACAAAGATTTCCGAACGATAGTTGATACCCGTATAGTCGGTAAAAAGATGATATGGAAAAGACGGAAAAGAGAAACCCGGAATATTCATCAGAAGAATTCCGAGTACGGCTATTCCACGTAAAAAATCAATGGATTGATAACGACTTTGGATATTGGGAGAAAGTTCTTGCATGGCTTTTTGAAAATAATGGTTCGTTAATATTTTTTCAAAAATAAGGAGATTTGTATTTCATTGGCTTTATAACTTAGTTTATGGTTGGATGATTTATTGAGTGGTTTGAAATGGACATTTCTCTAAATTACACGTTATTTTTAATCTGTAAAATACTTCTACCCAATGGCGTAATAAAATAAGTTTGAAGTGGACTGTTACGATTATCTTTAAATGTAGGTTGAATCAGACCTTGTTCTATCAGAGGAATTAAATAAGTATTGACATTTTTACTCTGAGTTGTTAATCCAATATGAGAAAAAATATTCTTCTTCTTTTGTAAGCCTTTGTCTTTTAAAAAACTAAGAATTAATATCATTTTGTCATCTAACGTCTCTAAGATTTGTTTAACCTTATCTATCTTTTCAGTAGGTATTTCAAGAGACTCACCTGATACAAATTTTGCTAATATCTCAGCTATTGTAGTTGATTTTTTTATTGTAGGGATATTAATTTTTTCAGTAGGTGCAGGTTTCGCAAAAATAGTTGTTAAAAAATAGGTACTTTGCTCATCAGTTTCAAAAACTGGTTTTGGGGATTCGTTCAATTCCAGAGTTCGATAAATTACAGGGAATCCTGTTCCCCTACCTTCTGTTAAGCGTAATTCTTTCAAAAAATCACCAATTCTCCTATTTCTATAATCCCTTGCGATGATTCGCTGATTTTGTTTTAAAATCTGAGCATCAACGGGTGGAACAGGTCCAGGAAAACTCAAAATTTCAATTTTGTCATCCCAAAGCTGAACTTCAATAGGCTTTGCAAATTCATAACTTTTATGAAAAACTGCATTAGATAATGCTTCTTCCAAAGCTTCAAAAGGATAATTTAAGTATTTTTCAGCTTCCGCTTGACCGTCAATTTTTATGGTACGTTCTTGAATTACATTCGTTTTGAAATAGAAGCTGTTTAAACTTTTGAAAAATATTCCCAAATAAGTGAGAATTTTGTGGTGCTAAATCATAAAATATCACAAAATGGGAATACTTAGTAAAAATACTATCGAAACGTGGATTTTGCCACATT
>JAAFIU010000019.1 GCA_013298805.1 Cytophagales bacterium
AAATGGACTGATATTTCTGAATGTCCAAAACCAATTATCGACCGTTTGGTTCACTATTTCTTGACTTACAAAAATATCCCTGGTGAAGAAAAAGTTGCCGTTGATATTGACGAAGTTTATGGTGCAACCGCTGCTCACGAAGTTATCTTGAAATCAAGAGAAGATTATAGAAACTTGGTAGGATAGTTTTTTGATGTTCGGGGTTCGATGTTTGGTCATAGTAAATCCAAACCTCGAATCCCGAATATTAAGCATCATTTTTTTTATTTTAAGGCTTTCAATTTTGCCTCAATAGACTTTAAAATTTCCAATTGCTTCGCTTGGCTTTCAAAAAGCGTTTTTATTTGCTCTTCTAATAATAAATCTACTTTTTGGTGTAAACTTCTCACCTCTAATTCTGCTTTTAAGTTAATCAAATAGTCATTTTCACTTCGCTGACGGTCTTTTTCTTCTTGTCTGTTCTGACTCATCATAATGATTGGTGCTTGCAAAGCCGCAATACATGACAAAATCAAGTTCATTAAAATAAACGGATAAGGGTCAAATTTGTATGGTAAGGCAGCGTTAGTATTGAATATAATCCAAATAATTAACAGAATAAAAAACGTAATAATAAATGCCCAGCTCCCTCCAAATTGAGCTACTTCATCAGATATTTTCTGCCCTCTCGTTAATAAATCTTTCGGTGGATTTAAGAGATTATCCACTATCAATTTTTCATCCGCAATGGTCTTTTGAACGATTTCTTGCAATCTACTTATTTGATTTGCTTCAGATGATAATAATTTTTTTACGTCTTTATCCATGATATATTTAGAAATTGATTATTTTCCTCCAAAATGATAGCCTACACCCAACCAAGCCCGAAATTGCCCCGCCGTTCCATCATACTCAACATAAGGTCCCAGTTCAAAATTAATACTTACTTTCTTTGCTTCTTTAAACGGATAAGCCCGCACGCCAAAACTACCAAAATAACCGTTCACCAACCTTCTATTATCAACCGCCGCACCTACAATTCCTAAATTTGCACCACCACCTGCGTAAAAATTTGCATTGCGTGAATAGGCTAAATTAAACATCAAAGCGGGTTCGGTATTGAGAGAAGAGATAAACGAATTCATTTGAAAACGGACATCTAACCAAACAACTTTGGTGGGATTTGTAGCAATAGATAATTGTTGGGCATTACCGAATGGATAATAGCTAATTGCCTGAGAATAAACACCTTGTTGAAGAAAAAATAGCAAAATAACGATACTAATATTACGTAAAATTTTCATTGGGATTTGTGGGTATTGGGAAAAAACTGGAATAATGATACACTAAAAAGATTCACAATGGCGAAAAAAGAAACAACCTAATTGATTGAAGATTAAACGATTGGGACTTTTACTTTTCGCAAATCACTTTTCGCTCAGAATAAACTACCAACGAAAGTAGAAAATAATAACGAAATTCACTAAAAACCCATTTCATTCAAAGCAGCTTGGGCTTTATTATCTACCGAGTTTTTATATTCGTGTTTTTTAAAAGAAATGGCTTTTTCAAAATACTTTTTAGCTTTCGATTTCTCATTTTTACTTTGAAAAATATATCCTAACTGTAAAGCTGAACTCGCTCCAAACGACCAATTTTGGTTCTCAGAAAGTACAATCGCACGTTCAAATAGCAGAATAGTTTGAGGTAAATTATTGAGTTTTTGAAAGATTCTTCCCTTTCGATAATTAAACTCGGCACGGTCGGACATTTGGTCAAAACTGTTTTCTGAATAAAATTCTAAAAACTCCAAAGCTTTGTCGTAATAACCACCATCAAAAGCTAAACGGGCTTTCATCAATACCTTTTGAGTAATTGGCTTTTGTGATTTTTTAGCAAGAAAATTCTCCGAAAACTTTGTGGCAGATTTGTCCGATTCTACAATATTTTCACCAACATTTTTGATTTTTTCCAAGAAAGAAAGACCTTTAACTTCGTCATTACTAAGCCAATAGCATAGAAATAATTTATAATAGGTATCCTTCAAAAAATTGAATCCTTTGTATTTAGCAAGAAAATTCTGGTATAATTTTACAGCCATTGGATATTGTCCTTTTTGCAAGAAAATCTCTGCTTTGATATATTCTAAAAATGGGAAAGGCAAATAATTTTTATCGGTTTTACGATTCTCCAAAATCAACAAAGCAACCTCACTCCTGCCTTCTTTCATCAATGTTGTTATCCCGAAAAAAGTAAACAATTGATTATCAGCATTTTGATTTACAAAGTCTTGAAATTCTCCGAGTTTTTTAGGCGTAAATTTCAAAATATAAGCATGAATCAGATAATCAATCAATTGGGCTTCATCGCCAAAAATTGGGTCTTTCGAAATAACATTTTGTAATTCAGAAAGCCCCTGTTTGATATTGCCTTTTAGTCCCAAAAGGTTGGCAACCCATTGATAATTTTCGGGAGTTGAACCAATGAGAATGTGCAATAATCCAAGCGATTTTTGATTCGGTAGAAAATCGGGAAATTCTTTTGCATTGGCTTCCAATAATTTGTAAGCCTTGATAATTTCCCAAGAACCTTTAGCTTCATGCCCAAATTTTAATTTTACAAAAGCGGTGTGTAAACGAATTTCGGCTTGAATAAAACGATTATAAGGAGATTTCTTATCCAATTTTTCCACAAAAACCAACCTACTTCCCTGATTATCAATAAATTGTTCGTAGAAATTTCTGTCTTCGGTAATCAATAATTGAATCAAATCGGCATAACTTTTCAAGTAAACTTTTACGCCATTATTGCTTTTATCGTTATCAAGAATGGTTCGTCCCAGATTCAGTTTTGTTTTTATAATTTCCGAATAAGCCTTTTGCATCGTCGGATTAAACTCAAAATCAGCGGCTTGGAGACATTGAGAAACAAGGGAAAAAAGAAGTATTAAAAGGATTTTTTGCATTTCGGTACAACAGGTTTCCAGTTATGGCACGCAGATTAGACAGATGCTTTGCAACGCAGATTTTACAGATTTTTTAATAAATTCAGTAATTTTCGGTCAGACGATAGTCAGAACGAACTCGCAAAGTTAGTCCGACTATCGTCTGACATTTAACCATAGAAAATATAATTAAGCACACATAAATATTAAATTTAAGCTATTTTCAGCTTATCATTTCAAAACAATTAAAATCTCTATGAAAATTTATAGAACAACACAAGGAATTATTATTGAAGCAAACGATAAATTTTATCTTTCTAATGCCAAAAATTGGGATTCTTTCGTCAATCGTGATAATCTTTTCGACGAATTAAGTACTGAAATTCAAGAACTTAACGAATTCCCTTGGGATAGTACTGGAATACTTGCTCCAATTGCTCAACAAGAAATTTGGGCTTCGGGTGTAACTTATATGCGTAGTCGTGAGGCACGAATGGACGAGTCGAAGGAATCGGGCGGAGCAGATTTTTATGCCAAAGTTTATGAAGCTGAACGTCCAGAATTATTCTTCAAATCTTCGGCGGCTCGTTGCGTAGGTACGGGCGAGAAAGTACGTATCCGTAAAGATTCAAAATGGAATGTTCCTGAGCCAGAATTGACGCTTTTTTCCACTTCAAACGGTAAAATTGTGGGTTATACCGTTGGTAACGACATGAGTTCGAGAGATATTGAAGGCGAAAATCCTTTGTATTTACCCCAAGCTAAAAGTTATGATAAAGCGGCGGCAATTGGACCTTGCTTGTACGTTCCGAATGGTGTAATTGATGCCGATACGCAAATATCAATTGAGATTCTTCGTGATGGAAAAGGTGTTTTTGAAGGTGATATTTCCATTAACCGAATCAAACGTGGGTTTGATGAATTGGTAGGCTATTTATTCCGAGAAATGTCGTTCCCCAACGGAGCATATTTAATGACAGGAACGGGCATTGTTCCAGATAACGACTTTACGCTTTTGAGCGGTGATGTTGTCAATATCACCATTGAAGGAATCGGAACTTTGAGTAATGAGGTGGAGTAAATTTAAAGTCTGTAAGTCATAAGTCTTTAAGTTGTAAGTATATAAGTAAAAAATTACAGATACAATTATCTTTTCTTACGACTTACAGACTTATGACCTTATAGACTTATTACAAAAACCCCTTCAAGGCTCCCCAAAGGGCTTTTTTCTTTGGAATATCATTTTGCAAATCCGTCAGGGAATCAGAGTAAATCAGCTTAATACCGTGCTTTTCAGTAAATTGATAAGGACTTAAATGAATATCCAATTTCACAGTCGGCAAAGCTATTCCGAAAGAAATCAATTGATTTACCGATTTTTGCGTAACAATTTGACTCAAATCTGCTTCTCCAGTTTTATCCAATTCAATTAAATCTATCGACTGAAAATCTAATTTTATTGCTATCAAAATTTTGCCCAGTAATTCACTATCAGCAGGATTAATCGATTTCAATAAAATGACAACTTTGCTTTTCGGTTGATAATAATTTGGCTTAATTTCTTCCACTTTCGGTTTGATTTCCGCCACTTTTTGCTCTGTTACAGACGGCTTTTCTGACACAGAAAATTCATCTTTCAATAAATAAATATCTTCCCCCGCAAAAAGTTGTTTCAGCGCTATTGTATTCATTTCTAACATTTTAACAAAAATTTACCAACAAATTTCAAGCAATCTTCTGGTTCTTCAATCATACCCATGTGTCCGACATTATCTAAAATTGATGACGAAAAGAATTTCGGTATCATAATCTGAGATTTAGCATCTTCGGGTGATACGCTTTTATCTTTTTCGCCAATAATAAACATAATATTACAACGTAAAGACTTCAAAACCTGACGACGGTCGGGACGGTCACGCATGGCTAACATACCTGCCACCAAAGCCTCCGCAGGAAATTGCGAAGCATATTCAATGTGTCTTTCAATCACCTCTGGATTATGTTTTACAAAATCCTCAGCGTATAAATTTGGGGTCGAAGTTTTGATGAATAACTCAGAACCATTTTTCAAGATAAATTCTGCATTTTTAATTCTTGCCGCCTTTTTCTCGTCAGAATCTGCATAAGCCGTTGAGTGAAAAAGTCCTAACCCTGCCACCATTGTCGGATATTTTTCGGCAAAAGCCAATGCCACGTAGCCACCCATTGAGTGTCCGATTATTACACAATTTTCAAATCCTTTTTCTTGTATTTTTCCATGCACAAAATCTGCATAATCATCAATACTTTTCAAATGACTCAAACGTGCGTAATCTGGCAAAATGACAAAATACTCCTTTTGCAAAAATGGGACAAATCCTCCCCAAATGGTGGAGTCTTCGCCAAAACCGTGTAATAAAACTAAACACTTTTTCATAAGTTTGAGGGAGATTGATTAAATTTTGAATTCATAATTTGCCCAATTTCTAAGGCTTTATTTTTAACAAAGGTAGCATTTTTACCCATGAAAAGGCTATCTACGGTATGAAACCAATGCGATAACCAATGCTCAAAACGCTCCGTAGTCAGTCCATGAGCCATATTTGCTTGGGCGTGAACCCACATCATTCCGCCCGTGTAGCTACCTGTATCGAAAAGCCAGTTTTCCCAAAAATTTACGGCACGAGTTAAATGACGTGTCCATTCTTCAATAGGCATCTCAAAAATTGGTGCCAGCAATGGGTCTTTATGAACATTCTCATAAAAAGTTGTTACCAATTTTTCAATGTCCGTTCGGTTACTAATATCTTGCATTTTTACTATTTCTTATCAAATAAAATACTCCTAATGAAACTAACAATCCCACAAAGAAAATCATTCCTAAAAATTGGTTGTAATAAATAATCGCTATCATACAAACCAAGGATAAAACGAATGCGACGATTGGGAAAATTGGGTAAAATGGAGCTTTGAAAGGACGCACTAAATTGGGTTCTTTTCGCCTCAAAACTATCAAACTCAACATGCTAATTCCATACATAATCACCGCTCCCAAAACCGACAAAATAATAATTTGACTGGTTGTTCCTGTAAAGATAGCCACAAAACCGACCAATCCACCGCCAATCAATGCCCAATGTGGCGTTTGAAATCGTTGATTCACAATAGATAAAAATTTGGGCAAATAACCAGCCCGAGCCAAAGCATAAATTTGACGAGAATAACTGATGGTATTACAATGAAAAGAGGCTATCAAACCAAAAAGCCCAAGGCTGGCGAAGGTTTTTGCCCAATAATTATTACGCCCTAAAGTCATAGCGAGGGTTTCGGGCAAAGGATAATCAATATTGCTTAAAAGTCGCCAATCACCAACACCAGCACTCAAAATCATCACGCCCAAAGCCAATAAAACTAAAGTCAAAATACCCGAAATATAAGCTTTTGGAATAGTCGTATTGGGGTCTTTCACTTCTTCGGCTACCATGGCAACGCCTTCAATTGCCACAAAAAACCAAACGGCAAATGGGATTCCCGCAAAAATACTATTAGCGGTCAACGTCGGTGGATTATGAGCTAAAAAGTTCTCTGTTTTGAAAAATGGAAAAATAATTGCCATAAAAATTACCAATTCTACCACCGACAGAATGGTAACAATCAATGAAAAACGAGCGGATTCTTTTATCCCTAAAACATTGATGGCGATAAAAACAAAATACGTTCCGATGGCTACGGGAATTACGGGAATATTGGGATTTAAAAAGTGCGTATAACTTCCTAAAGCATAGGCAATGGCGGGCGGAGCAAGCAAAAAATCAACTAAAGTAGCAAAAGCGGCAATAAAACCGCCCAATGTTCCAAAGGCTCGACTGGCGTATTCAAAAGTGCCTCCTGCGTCTGGAATTGCCGCCGTTAATTCGGTATATGAAAAAATGAATGTCACGTACATAACGGTTACAATCAGCGTAGAAATCAAAAAACCGATTGTTCCAGAACTTGCCCAGCCATAATTCCAACCAAAATATTCGCCTGATATTACCAAGCCTACTGCAATTGACCAAAGTTGAGTTGTGTTGATTACTTTTTTGAGTTGGGACATATTTAAAGGTTTTAGGGGTTGGGAATTAGGAATTAGTGGAAAGTAGCAGTAAAAGCTCAAAGCCTACTGAATATAGCCTAACGCCAAAATGCTTTTAACAAATGTAAACGTTCAACATTTTTTAGCCAACAATTTGCAGATTAATATTATCGTGAATAGCTTTGGCAGAGAGTCGTATGTCTAAAAGTCCGTAAGTCGTAAGTTGAAACAAATTCAGTTTATTTACTCAAACTTAAAGACCTACAACTCACGACTTAAAGACTTATAAAATGACAAATATTGACTGGTTAGTTTTATTGCTTACGTTAGGAGGAATTGTAGCATTCGGATTTTGGAAGGGTCGAATGTCCAAACAAAATATTGAAGGATATTTATTAGCTGACCGTCAAATGCCTTGGTATCACGTTACGCTTTCGGTGATGGCTACACAGGCGAGTGCCATCACTTTTCTGTCTGCTCCAGGGCAAGCGTACATCGACGGAATGCGGTTTGTTCAGTTTTATTTCGGACTCCCTTTAGCGATGATTGTGCTGTCGATTACGTTTATTCCGATGTTCAAAAAGATGAAAGTCTTTACGGCTTATGAGTTTCTGGAAGGACGTTTCGACCTCAAAACCAGAACATTAACTTCATTTTTATTTCTTCTTCCAAGAGCTTTATCAACGGGCGTAACCATTGCCGCACCATCTATTATTTTATCAACCATTTTAGATTGGAATTTATATTGGACAAATATTCTAACGGGTTCAGTCGTTACCGTTTATTGTTTATTTGGCGGTTCAAAAACCATTTCTTACACTCAATTGCAACAAATGTTTGTGGTTTTGGGCGGAATGTTCTTGGCGGGTTACATGGTTGTGCATTTATTACCCGCCGAAATGGGTTTTGTCGATACGCTGAAAGTAGCAGGAAAAATGGGCAAATTAAATGTAATCGACTGGAAATTTGACTTGAGTAACCGTTACAATGTTTGGTCGGGATTGATTGGCGGTTTCTTTTTGCAATTATCCTATTTTGGAACCGACCAATCTCAAGTCGGACGTTACCTTTCGGGTGAATCCGTTGGTGAAAGTCGCTTGGGTTTATTGATGAATGGTATTTTCAAAATCCCAATGCAATTCTTGATTTTATTGGTGGGTATTTTGGTTTTTGTTTTCTATCAATTTCACGAAGCACCTTTATTTTTTAACAAAACCGTTTTACAAAAAGTAGAACAAAATACTGAATATCAGGAAATTACTAAGAAAAACAAAGAAGTCTTTGAGCAAAAACAGTCAGCCGTAAATACCTTATTCACCGCCATTCAGACCAACGACGAAGCAGGAATAAACACAGGAAGAACGGCAGTTTTAGCCGCCGATAAACAAGCCAACGGACTACGAGAAGAGGTAAAAACCTTAATCAAAAAAACCGATGGAACGGCAGATACCAACGATACCAATTACATTTTTCTGTCCTTCGTAACCAAATATTTGCCACAAGGAATGGTCGGATTACTGATAGCCGTCATTTTATTGGCTTCGATGGGGTCGATGGCATCGGCATTTAGTTCGCTTACTTCGTGTACTATTGTGGATATTTACCAACGCATGATTCACCCAAAAGATTCGGAAAGACATTATCTGAATGCGTCTAAAATATCAACCTTATTTTGGGGAATTTTCTGCATTATTGTCGCTCAATTTACGGCAAACATCGGGAGTTTAATAGAAGCCGTAAACATCTTAGGCTCATGGTTTTACGGAACAATTTTAGGCGTATTTTTAGTAGCATTTTACTTCAAATCTATTGGAAGTACGGCAGTATTTTGGGCAACTATTTTGGCAGAAATTGTAGTTATTTACACTTGGTGGATAGATTTAACGGCATTTTTATGGTTAAATCTCATTGGCTGTGTTTTGGTGATTACATTCGGTTATTTATTTCAAATGGTTGAAAATCAAGTGAAAAAGGCGGCTTAGAAAATGCCCATATTATGGTACAACAACCAAACCATACAACAAATCCAAAGCCTGTTTTAGAGGGGAGCATTTATTTATCGTCCCCTCTAAACATGCTATAAGACCTTTAAACTAATTCATTTTATCAAGTTGCCAAAGGAATAATGTATTATTTTTACGGACAAACTTTATAGGTGGCTGTTGCGTCTTTTGTCCAATTTGATGTAGGTTGTGATAGGCTATTTACACAAATAGTTTGAATTTTGTTAGAAGAACATTTTAAATAAGTCAACTTTATATTTTTGTTTAAATCAAGGCTTGTTAATTGATTATTATCGCAATACAAATCAGTCAAACTTGTATTTTTATTTACATCAATAGTGGTCAATTGATTGCCACTACAATATAATTTAGTCATATAAATATTGTTAGTTATATCAAGGTTTGCAACTTTGTTGTTCCTGCAATAGAAAGAAATTATATATATATTTTTATTTACATCAAGACTTGCTAATTTATTATTATCACAAAGTAAATATCTCAAATTTACATTTTTACTTGTCTCAAGACTTGTTAACTGGTTATCATTACAATCAAGACTACTCAAATTAATATTTTTACTTATATCAAGGCTTATTAATTGATTGTTGCTACAAATTAATTGACTCAAATTTATATTTTTACTTACATCAAGACTTCTCAATTGATTCGTATAACACTCTAAAATTTTCAAGTTTGTATTCTTACTGAGATCAAGACTTGATAATTGATTGACGTAACAATATAATTCTATCAAATTTGTATTTTTACTTATATCAAGACTCGTTAATTGGTTGAACCAACAACTCAAATAAATCAACTTTGTACTTTTACTTACACCAAGACTCGTTAATTTGTTATTATCACAATATAAATAAGCTAAGTTTATGTTGTTGTTTACATCAAAACTGATTAATTGATTATAACCACAACCTATAGTCGTCAGACTTTCATTTTTACTTACATCAAGACTTGTCAATTTATTGGAAGAACAATACAAATTAGTCAAACGTATATTTTTACTTACATCAAGGCTTGTCAATTGATTGGATGAACAACTCAATTCAGTCAAATTTACATTTTTACTCAAATCAAGGGTAGTTAAATTATTGTTAGCACAAGCAAAATCTGTCAAATTCTTGAATGTCTCAATACCTGTAAGATTAGTGATTGACTTTTGTGATACACTCAAACTCGTAACTTTTTCGGCACTACTTTTTAATATTTTTCCATCTTGAACATCATCAATTTTAAGAGTAATTAAAGCTTTTTCAAAATTGATGTCTGGGATTGATGAATAGTAAGGGTCTTCGCTCGTTATCACACTAAACGGAACAACAGTTTTTGCACCTTTGCTATCTTGTGCAATGATGCTTCCTGCAATGGTACTGGCATAAGGAACGTTTTTGATAACATAACTGGTATCACTTATTTTTCTGGCTAAGGTGTCTTTATAAACTACGGTATAAGTTACTACGTCGCCGTCAGGGTCTTTGGCTTTTGTCCACTTTACCAATAAGTCGGTATTGGTTTGTTTCGTGGTTACGTTGAAACTGGATGGAGGAGAATTCGGTGTTATTACGTCTTCATTCTTTTTACAAGCAAGAAATAATTGAAATATTGCCACCAAGGCAAGCAAGAATAGGGTTGTTTTTTTCATTTTTATTTATTTGATATTTAACACAAAATTAATCAAATAAACAGAAGTGGAAAAATCCGTAATAAAATAAGAGGTTAAAAAAATACAAGCACTTTTGAATCAGCCTCAATGCTTGCCTCTGGAGAGTATTTTTAGGCATCTTGCCTATGTGTCAATTTCTGAACGTGTGTTAGACTGGAAGCCTATTAATACTCATCTCTTGCCAGAGGAATTTATTTCAAAACTCCAAAATCAAAAGAAAAAGGCGGCTTAGGAAACACCTTCCGTCTCTTCATAAATATCTGACAAAGAAAGGATTAAGTCAATATTCTTAATTTCAATTGAACCTTCTAAGCTATCTGCTTCGGAAGCCAAAAACCAAAGCCCCAAATCATTCTCTTTTCGCATGACTTCCGCACGGATACTTGTTGAACTGATTAAAACATATTCTCTCAAACTCGGAATACTCCGATACAAGGCAAATTTTTCGCCTCTGTCGTAAGCCTCCGTACTTTTTGAAAGAATTTCAATGATAATAACGGGATTGAGAATAACGTCTTTGCTTTCGTCCAAAAACTTTTTATCTCCGCAAACCACCATTAAATCTGGGTAGGTATAAAGGGTATTTGCAGGGATATGGAGTTTCATATCAGAGGAATAATGAGTGCATTTTCTCCCTTTAAGGTGATTAAATAATGCTCCAGAAATTCCTCTTGAAATCATATTATGATTTTCAGAAGCCCCAGCCATCGCAAATATTTCGCCTTGAAAATATTCGCTTTTGTAGCTTGCCTCTCTTTCTAAACGCAAATATTCTTCGGGAGAGTAGTATGATATTTTAGGTAATGCAGACATTGTATTGACGATTTATTTCATTTACAAATGTGAATACTCAAATTTACACAAAAAAGGCTCTTGATATTTAAAATCAAGAGCCTTTTCTGTATATAAATTTAAAGAAATATTATCGAGTAATTTCTAAAATTTCAAACTCAACTAAGCCCGCAGGAGCCTGAATTTGAGCTGTATCACCCACTGATTTTCCGAAAAGACCTTTTCCGAAAGGTGATGAATTAGAAATTTTACCTGCTTTCAAGTCCGCTTCTTCCTCTGAAACAATCGTATAAATCACTTCATAACCCGTTTTTTTGTTACGAATTTTCACTTTTGATAAAATCGAAACTTTAGAAACATCAATGTTTGTTTCATCTATAACTCGGGCATTTGCAACGATTTCGTTCATTTTAGAAATCTTTAATTCCAATAAACCTTGAGCATCTTTAGCAGCATCGTATTCAGCATTTTCACTAAGGTCGCCTTTGTCACGAGCTTCAGCAATTTGCTTTGCCATATCAGAACGCCCTTGGCTTTTAAGAAACTGTAACTCAGCTCTTAATTCATCTATTTTTTCCTGTGTATAATATTGAAACTTCGCCATAATGGGTATTAATTTCTGAGATTCTAAATGATAATTTATAAAAAAAAATACTGGCAATTTGCCAGCAAAAAACCGTTAGATTAAACGCCTTTATTTACAAACAAAAAGAACGGCTTTTGACCGTTCTACAAGATTTTTTATGACCTTTGCAGAAACATCAATGGATTGAAAAAATTACCTGTTTTTCTTTTCGTTGCATTTGTTGTAAATTTTTGAACAACAAAATTACGAAAACGATTAAGGATTTCAAAGATTTTTTTTAAGTTGAACTGTCAAGCTACAACAACAAATCAATCCAGACACTCCAAGAAGGTAAAAAACCTCATTAAAGAGCATTTCAATGAAACGCCCATATCAAGATTTTGATACACAAAGGAATGGTTAGGCGTTCCAACTATGCGTTCCAAACTGATACCTTTGAAAATAACTAAACATTATAATCAGATGAATATAATTTTTATGGGAACTCCCGACTTTGCCGTTGAGAGTTTACGCATTTTAGTAGAAAATAATTACAATGTTGTGGCAGTCATTACTGCACCTGATAAACCGATTGGGCGTGGACAAAAATTGGGTATGTCGGCGGTGAAAGAGTATGTTTTAGCCAATGCTCCGCACATTCCAATTTTACAACCCGAAAAATTAAAGAATCCCGATTTCCTTGCCGAACTCAAAAGCTACCAAGCTGATTTACAAATTGTTGTAGCTTTTAGAATGTTACCCGAAGTCGTTTGGGATATGCCGTCATTGGGTACATTTAATCTTCATGGTTCTTTGTTGCCACAATACCGTGGAGCAGCTCCGATTAACTGGGCAATCATCAATGGTGAAACAGAAACGGGCGTAACAACGTTCTTTTTGAAGCACGATATTGATACAGGTTCTATTATTTTTCAAGAAAAAGAACTGATTTCTTTAACCGATAATGTGGGTGATGTTTATGTGCGACTCATGCACAAAGGAGCAGGTTTAGTTTTGAAAACGGTTAAGGCTATTGAAGCAGGAAGTTATCCTCAAGAACCACAAGATGAATCGGTACATTTGAATCACGCTCCTAAAATTTTTAAAGAAACTTGTCAAATCGACTGGAATCAACCCGTGAAGAAAATTTATGATTTTATTCGTGGACTTTCACCCTACCCTGTGGCTTGGACGATGTTGAATGATAAAACTTGTCGGATTTATGAAGCGAAGATGTTGGAGACGGAAAACCCTTCGCCGTTGTCTGTGTCTCCACAGACGACCCCAACAGGTTCATATACAACCGACGGTAAGAAATACCTCCATTTCCAATCTGCTGATGGTGTTTTAGCCATTGAAAATTTACAATTGGAGGGTAAAAAACGTATGGGGATTGAGGAGTTTTTGAGAGGATATAGACTGTAAACTGATGCTTCTGCATCGAATAAAACCACTTAATTACGATGCGGAAGCATCGAGATACAACACATGGCAACTCATTTTTTTTCAAAACGAAATTTACAATTCCTTTTATACGAAGTATTTAACGCTGAATCACTTACGCAGTACGAATATTACCAAGACCACGCCCGTGAAACCTTTGACATGGTGTTGGATTCGGCGGAGCAAATTGCGGAAAAACTTTTGAAACCACTCCTCACGGAAATGGATAGAAAAGAACCACAATTGGTGAACGGTAAAATCAGGATTCACGAAGGAATGTTTCCGATTTTGAAAAAATTTGGGGAAGACGGCTGGATAAACGCAGGTTTTTCTTACGATGAAGGCGGGCAACAAATTCCTTCAACGATACTTAATTCAGCAGCTTTTATTTTTCAAGCGGCCAATTATTCGTCTTCGGTATTTCCCTTTTTAACTTCTGGTGCAGCCAATTTGATTCGTAGTTTTGGGTCGGAGGAATTAAAAAATACCTTCACGCCCAATATGTATGCAGGTGTATGGCAAGGCACAATGGCTTTGACCGAACCCGATGCAGGAAGTTCGCTTTCGGATATTTCCACTACCGCAGAACCCACTGAAAATGAAGGCATTTTTAAAATAAAAGGACAAAAAATATACATTTCTGCGGGCGACCACGATGGATGCGAAAACGTAATTCACCTCATGCTCGCCAAAATAAAAGGCGGTCCTGCGGGTGCAAAAGGGATTTCGCTGTTTGTAGTCCCACAGAAAAGAATAAAGGAGACAGGAGACGGGAGAAATGAAGGGACAGTCGAAGCAGAACGCAATTCTATTCAAACATCGAACCTCGAAAACAACGATGTAATTACCGCTGGCGTTTATCATAAAATGGGTTACAAAGGAGCTCCGATTGCTCATTTAATGGTTGGCTCGAATGATAATACTTTGGGATATTTGGTTGGCGAACCACATAAGGGACTTACTTATATGTTCCAGATGATGAATGAAGCTCGTATTGGCGTGGGTATGAATGCCACCGCCATCGGGACTGCCGCTTACTATGCTTCACTGGAATACGCCAAAGAGCGTCCACAGGGAAGAATTATTTCGGATAAAGACGTAACCAAACCACAAGTCCAAATTATTCGTCATGCCGATGTGAAACGGATGTTGTTGTTCCAAAAAGCAGTCGTAGAAGGCTCTCTGTCGCTTTTGGTACAATGTTCAATGTACGCCGATTTAGCTCATGTAACCGAAGGCGAAGAACGTGAAAACTATCATTTATTGTTAGATTTACTCACGCCCATTGCTAAATCGTACCCTTCGGAAATGTGCTGTTTGACAACCTCCGCTGCCGTACAAATTTTGGGAGGAGCAGGTTATACAACGGATTTTACCGTAGAACAATTTTACCGTGAAGCCAGAATTCACCCGATTCACGAAGGAACGACGGCCATTCATGGTTTAGATTTATTGGGTCGAAAAATCATCATTAAGAATGGGAAATCGCTTCAATTATTGGTAGCTGAAATACTGAAAACGCTCGAAAAAGCCAATCAATTTGAGAATTTGAAGCCTTTTTCTCAGAAATTGCAACACTATTTAGGTAAAACGGACAGCGTAACCCGACACCTTTTAGGCTTGTCGAGTAAGGATTTAGAAATATTTTTATCAGATGCCACTTTGTATTTAGAACTCTTCGGAATTATGACGATTGCGTGGCAATGGTTGGTGCAGGGTATCAAAGCAGAAGAAGCTCTACAAACAGTTACATCGGGCGATGACGCTAATTTCTATCAAGGTAAAATCTTTACGCTACGATATTTTTATGAATACGAATTAGTAAAAATTGATGCTTTGATGAAACGACTTTTGAGTGAAGATAATGTGACGGTGGAAATGAAGGCGGAGTGGTTTTAACTCATATTTTAAGCTAATTCAGTCGCTTACTTCTGGTAAGCGACTGAATGGAGACTTATATTTATTCAACATATTGTCTATTTATTTTTTTTTCTGGCTTTACACAAAATAAATACAAACAAATTAAGAAGACCCATTCTAACGGTTTCATCAAGATATAAGTCATGTTTGATAAGTGAATTGTATTGATTTTTTTAGAAATATTATATCCATATTTATCATAGTTTTGGCGAATTATGATATGCAATTTTGGCAAAAAATCTTGTATCATTTCTTCAAATGCGTTTGCAATAAGTAATTGTCTATTTACAATAATTTGCCTACCATTCCTCTTCCCAATTCGTAATGGCTTTACAATTTTTGGGTGTCCAACTGCTGCAACGGTACATAGATAATGCCCATTATGTGTAAGAATAGGTGGGTGTACTTGTTGAGATAATTTCCAAGTTGCTGTATCTGTAAATACTTTAACTATGGAGTTTGCATCTTGTCCAAATAAGATTAATATTAGAGTTACAATAAAAAATACTGGAAATAATAATATTACTAACCAAATTGACTTTCTACTTTTAGTTGCTAAAAAAGTATTTAGGCTGTTAAAATATTTATTCGAGTATGACCTTTCAGACGTTTCACTGATTTCTTGGTTTATTACTTGAAAAACGAGACATATACCTATTATAATACTAAAAAAAGGTGCAAACAAAAATAAAATTTGACCTTCGCTACTACTATGATTGTCAATACTTTGAGTGTCGTGTTCAGATATTTGAAACAAAATAACGCTACTTAATATTATTCCAATTAGTATAAAAACCAAAGAAAGTGTCGATGTTAATGGCGGAAGGGTTTTGTTTTTTTCCCAAACCAGAAACATGGAAATATTAAAAGCAAAAAAATAGAATATTAACGTTATAGCATATTTATCTGAAAATGGGCTATAACAGCCCATTTCAAGAGGATCAATAGCTTTATAGTATGGGTTAATGTGAAGACATTCCAATTACAAACAATACTAATGAGAATATGTAAATAGTCCCAATAACTATTTCTGCTGAATTTGCCGTTTTGTTTATACGTTTTAGCCCAGCTCTGACAAGGACAAAAAATAGTATAAATAGTATAAATATTCCTATTTTAACAAATAATACTATTTCCATATTTTCAAGTTCACTTAATATTTTTGTTATTCAATCAGTCGCTTATCCAATATCATTAAGTTTAGGATTATAAGAAGTGTAATTTGGTGCAACCTTCCCGAAAGTTTAACCCACAATGGAATTGTTTCGGGAAGGTAAATCGTCTAAAAACAAAACTATTCCTTACCAATTTTCTCAACTTAATGACAATGGGCAAGCAACTGACTATTAAAATTTCAAATCAACTAACTTCTAATAATCACCACCAGCACCACCACCACCGAAGTCGCCGCCACCAAAACCACCGAAGCCACCTCCGCCTCCACCACCACTGCTTGAGCCTCCGCCCCAACCTGATGAACCACCTGTCGAGAAAATAATTGGGCCGCCCCAACCGCTACTACTAAAGCCACGTCCGCCATTGCGACCACCGCCATTTTTAGAGCCAATGACAAACAATACAACAATAATAACAATGATGATAATTAAGAAAACCCAAAAACTACCCGCATCGTCAGACTCAGGGTCTGCCTGAAATTCTCCCGAAGCACGTTTCATTATTTCGGAAGTTGCTTCATCTAAACCTTGATAAAATTGTCCTGCTTGAAAATAGGGTTTTAGGATGGTATTAATAATTCTTTTAGAAATGGCATCCGTAATGGTTGCTTCCATACCTCGTCCCGTTACAATTCTGAGTTTACGGGTTTCCGTAGCCCATAAAAGCACTAAGCCGTTGTTTTTATCTTTTTGTCCAACACCCCAATCTTTCGCAATTTTCATAGCGTAATCATAAGGGTCAGAATCGCCCGTAGTTTTTACAATTACGATGGTAATTTGTGTGGAGGTACTATCGGCATAACCTCTTAATTTTTGTTCTAAAGATTGTAATTCCGTTGGTGATAATTTCATCACAAAATCATTGACCAATCTCGGAGGGTTAGGTTTTTCTGGAATATCCTGTGCTTGCAACGTTGCAGAAAACAGAAAGCAGAAAACAGTAATTATATATGGGAATAATTTTCTAAACATGAAATTATGGTGATTAGTAATGTGTACTAAACGAAAAGCGATTTGCGAGAAAGCGAATAAGTAAATCACTAAAAACCAAAAAACTTACACAATCTCTCTTTTACAAACCTCGTCGATGAAGTATAGCATAGGGTTTTATCCTGTGACTCGTGTTCCGACACGGGATAAAATCCCGTCCTACAATTTATCCAAACGAAATATCGTCAGGAAGTTCATTAATATCATCGGATTGATAAGGGAAGTAATGCTTCAACTGCTCACCCGCCGAATGAATTCCCTTGACCAAACCTTCCGTAAAAAGTCCTTGTGCAAAATGAGTTCTGAGTAAAGCTTTGGTAGATTCCCAAAAATTTTCGGGAACAACTTTGTCAATTCCTTTATCTCCTAAAACGGCAAATTTGCGGTCGTCAATCGAAAGATAAAACAACACGCCATTTTGTTGAGCTGTATTAGCCATGCCAATATTCACGAAAACTTCCGCAGCACGGTCGAGAACATTTTCGGTAGTACAAGCCTTTTCGATATGAATACGAATCTCACCCGAACTATTAAGTTCAGCGGCTTGAATAGCTTTTGTAATTTCGGTTTTTTGAGAATCAGTAAGAAAATTTTGGGGCATGATGGAGGAGTCGTAAGTCTTTAAATCGTGATTCAGAAAAGTCTATAAGTCTATAAGTCTATAAGTCTATAAGTCTATAAGTCTATAAGTCTATAAGTCTATAAGTCTATAAGTCTATAAGTCTATAAGTCTATAAGTCTATAAGTCTATAAGTCTATAAGTCGTTTTATCTCTGGGAGATTCTTTACGACTTATAGACTTATGACTTAACAACTATAATTAAACCTATTTTGCACCACCAAAATCAACATTTGGAGCTTTTGATGCACCTGCATCAGCTTCAAAATATCCTTTTGTAGCAAAGCCTGAGAAACCTGCAATTAAGCTATTTGGGAAAGTAACAATTTTGTTGTTATAACCTTTTACAGTATCATTAAAACGGTCTCTTTCTTCTTTGATACGGTTTTCTGTTCCTTCTAATTGCGACTGTAATTCAGAGAAATTTTCAGTTGCTTTTAATTGAGGATAGTTTTCTGCCACAGCCATCAAACGTGATAATGAACCACTCAATTGACTTTGTGCTGCCTGATATTTTTGAATATTTTCAGGAGAAAGGTCGTTGGCATCTAACTTAATTTGTGTTGCACTTGCACGAGCATTGATTACATCGGTAAGGGTACTTTTTTCAAAGTTGGCAACACCTTGTACTGTTTTTACTAAATTCGGGATTAAGTCTGCACGACGTTGATAAGCTGTTTGTACTTTAGCCCATGATGCTTGTACATCTTGATTACTGGTAGCCATACCGTTTCTAACACCGATACCCCAGAAAATTAACAAGGCAGCAACGCCTAATCCGATAAGAAGGTTTCTTGACATAGTTTTGATTAAATTTTTGTTTGATTAAAGTAAAAATGAAAGAGATATTTTACTTTCATTGGTTAATTTGAGTCAAATGTAGATATTTTTTTGAAATACAAACAAAATCTATGTCGAATATTTATGTTTTAGGGGGTAACGGTTGTTTTTGATTATGAATTGAGGTTTTTGTAGGTCAAATAATTTTATAAAGTTGGCAATATTAAACCATAATTACGATTAACCCGATTTACGATTTAATCCACAATCGTAAATCGGATTAATCGCAAATAACCTTTTACCTATCCTCTAATCCATTTTTTCACATCAATAATCGGGTTTGGATAATCTACGCCCACCCGCACGCCAAATTTCTTCTGCTCTTCATTACTCAATAGCCCAACTAAATGTATTTTTTCGGCAGGAACTCCCGATAATTCTGGCAACCAATATTTTACGTATTCGCCTTTACCGTCGTAATTGGTAGCCTGTTTCAAAATATTAAAATAACGGTTTTCTCGTGGGTCGTTACCTACGCCCGCTACATAAAGCCAGTTTCCCCAATTGGAACAAACATCATAATCAATCAACTGACTCTCGAACCAAGCAGCTCCCCAACGCCAATCTATTTGTAAATCTTTTACTAAAAAGCTCGCTACATTTTGCCGTCCTCGATTCGACATAAAACCTGTTGTTAATAATTCTTTCATATTGGCATCAATTAAAGGCACGCCAGTTTCTCCTAAACGCCATTTTTGAAAGATGGGAAAACCCCCACCCAACCCTCCCCGAGAGGGAGGGCTTTTGATGTCGATAGCCCTCCCTTTCGGGGAGGGTTGGGTGGGGTTTCCTTTCAATCCCGATTTATAAAAGATTTTATTATCAAATTTCATCGCTACAAATCGGAAATAATCACGCCAAATTAATTCAAAAGTTAACCAATAAGTTGATTCATTTTGTGTGCGTTCGGCTTCATATTTCTTGACTTGTTCATAAATATATCTCGGTGAAATACAGCCATTTGCTAACCAAAGTGAGAATTTGGAAGAATAATCAAGTCCCAACATTCCATTGCGAGTTTCTTTGTAAACTTTCAGCAGGTCTTTTTCCCAAAAATAATCATTCAAACGGTTGATTCCTTCGTATTCTCCTCCCTTAAAATTTACATTAGTATTTTCGGGTAAAGTTGGGATTTCCCCTAAATCTATTGTTTCCTTAAAAACCAAATTTGTAGGCGTTCTAAAAGCTGAACGAACTTTTGTGTTTCGTTCGACCTTATTTCTGAATTGCGTAAAAATATCGGGTAAATTTTCTATGTCCATTGGCAAATCATCCACGTGATAAAGCGTTGATTGCCAAAAGAATTTCATATTTCGTCCATCCGCTTTTAGGCGTTTTTCTATCTGAGCATCCACGTCGATTTCTTCTTGGGTAATTTCTTCCGAAGTGTAAACCTCCTCGGCTTGCATTTCTTTTGCCAAAGCAGGAATAATATCTTCGGGGAAACCCGTTCTGACGATAAGATTGGAATTGATTTTTTGTAGATTTTGACGAACATTTTGTACCGATTCTATCAAAAACTGATGTCGTAATTCACCTGTTTTTGCGAATCCAAGAGGGTGTTCTTGAAAAATACGGGGGTCAAAAATATAGACGGGAATAACTTCCGAAGTTTTCTCGGAAGCCTTAAAAAGTGCTTCGTGGTCGTGAATTCGCAAGTCGTTGCGATACCAAAGTAAGATTTTCATTTCGTAACACAGGTTTTAACCTGTAATTGATTGATTGTATTCATCGCATACAGGTTAAAACTTGTGTTACGAGAACAATACTACCTCCCAACGAAATGCCCATTTCCAACGAATGGAATACTTAGTAAAACCTGCTTCTTGAATAATTTTCTCTAAATCACTACGACGAAAAGCACGCCAAACAGAAAGTTTAGCGTCGTTCTTAACCAAATAAGATTTTAGAAAGAGTTTGGTAATCCAAGCGATGGAATGATAGGCAAACCAATGGCGGTGAATATCATTAATAACTATTCCGATACGACTTTGTTTTTTGAATTGCTTAAAGATTTTTACTAAACTTTCATCATCAAAATGATGACAAAATAGCGTCATGGTCATAATATCGAAAGACTTTTCTTTGAATGTTTCCGAAAAAATATTTTCGTGTAAATAGGAAATATTCGCATAATTAGCGGTTCTTTTCTTAGCAAAATCTATCATAAAATCATTGGCATCAATCCCGATAAACTGGGCAGAAACTCCTTTCTTTTTTGCCCAATTTGCCATTACCATCAACATATCACCTCCGCCACAGCCGAGGTCGGCAATTTTTAGTGGTGATTGGTGATCGGTGAAAGATTGTCTGAGGGAAACCCGTCTGAACTCGGATTCGTCAGATTTGTGGATTATTGGATTTTCATCACGCTCTAATCCAGTAATCTTTAAATCTGACGAATCCGAGTTCAGAATTAATTTTTTTAATCCACTAACAGTTACTTGGTTTCCGCCCAAATATTTATTTATCAGTGCCAATTCTTCAAGATTTTGGCGTAAAGCGTCATTATCCAACTCAAGGTCGTCAATCAACTCTTTTTCATTACTTCGGTATGAGAGATTTGGCATATATTTGTAATTGTATTACGATTCTCCAGAATCGTAATTATTATGCACGTTTTCGATTCTGGAGAATCGAATTACACTTTTCGATTTTGGAAAATCGAAGTACATTTTATGAATCTAAATTTAAAAAATAAAAACGCCATTGTATGCGGTAGTACACAAGGACTTGGGCGAGCCTCCGCTATTGAATTAGCTTTGTTAGGAGCAAATGTAACGCTTGTTGCTCGTAATGAAGATACCCTTAATGAAACACTTCATCGTTTAGATTGTTCGCAAGGACAGAAACATTCTTATTTCGTCGCTGACTTCTCAAAACCCGATGAATTGAAATTGGGTATCGATAATCATTTAAAAGACAATCCAATCGTTCATATCTTAGTCAATAATACGGGCGGTCCAGCGGGCGGAGCAATTATTGATGCTAAGTTAGAAGAATTTACGCAAGCATTTTCAAATCATCTACTTTGTAATCACATTCTGGTACAAGCTTGCGTGCCAAGTATGAAATCTGAACAATTTGGTCGAATCATTAACATTATTTCAACTTCGGTAAAACAACCAATAAACGGTTTGGGCGTGTCAAATACCACTCGTGGAGCGGTGGCTTCTTGGTCAAAAACATTAGCCAATGAATTAGGGCAATTTGGCATAACCGTCAATAATGTTTTACCAGGTTATACCCAAACGGCTCGTTTAGACTTTGTGGTAAATGCCAGAGCAAAAGCTACAAATGTTGAAGTATCAGCCATTGAAAACGCAATCAAAGCAGATATTCCAGCAGGACGTTTTGGCGAAGCTCATGAATTTGCGGCAGCCGTTGCCTTTCTTTGCAGTCCAGCCGCAGCGTATATTAATGGTGTAAATTTACCCGTTGATGGAGGACGTTTGAGTTGTATGTAGTCGATGGGAAGAGTCTATTTAAGTAATGCCGAATTACTTAAATAGATTTATATTTTCCATTAAGATTCGTTGAATGTAACCGCCAAAAATTTTCATCTAATTCAAAATAGGGTTTGGGGTCAATATGTTCAAACAATAACTTTTTTTGTAATTTCCGAAGGTATGGGTCAAAATCAGAGATAATATATCTATGCCGATGATAGCTATAAACTGCCGTCGCTACTTGTTCTGTATCACCTAATTTATAGGCATTCTCTGCCCATTCTTGATAAGTATCTTTATTATACTTTTCCTTGTCTTCCCATTTGCTAATCAATTGAACAAATCCTTTTTGAAAAGATAGATTTTGGAATATTTGACTGATAGCCTTTATGTTTTTCGCTAAAATAGAAGTGGGTAATTGTTTAATGGTCGCAACCACAAGCCCCGTATCTAACATTTTTGAATAGATATCCGCTTTAAGAACAAAAGGTTCAAAATAATTTGGATTCAGTTTATGAGCTTTATCTAATGCTTCTAAAGCTAATTCATACTGTCTATTTTCATTATATACTTTCCCCAAACTCACCCACGAATATGGACGATTTGGTGAAATATCTCGAATTTGTTCAAATATTTTTATACTCTCCTCTAACTCCCCTCTACTTTGTAGTAAGGTAGCTTTGGTTGTTAGAAGTTTTCCCAAATCAGGATGCGATACTAATTCCTGATTAAGTTGGTCAAGGGCAAGCGTTTGAAAGGCTTCTTTATCCTCAAATGTCTCTGTGTTATCCACTTGAATGGCCTGAAATCCTGCAATATCGGCTACATCATGTATTCCAATCAAGGCTTTTGAGTAAAGATTACCATATTTTTCTGTCTTTTCACGAATGTTGATGGTGTTGTATGCTTTCAGAAAATCACCCGCCGTTTGATACGTTTGTATCGTAATAAATAAAAAAGCACCTCCACTCATCAATAATAATCCCCCAATAACGACATGATAATATGTTGAAAGAATGAGTGTTTTCTTTGCTATCTTTTGACTATAAAGCATATAAACCCATAACCCCAAGAAAATACCAAAGCTGATAAAATTGTCGAACAAAAAGCAACTATGAACGAAAAAAGCCAATAGAAACACTGCCCAAATGGCTTTTTGAGACGGTAAAATTGACGATTTTTTGACGAATAAAATCAAGGTAAACCACCACCCCAAATAAGCACAAAAACCTATAATACCTCCCGCAACCAGCCAACCAAGAAAAACATTGTGTGGATGGTCGTACCAAGAATTATCAACATAAAACGCTGGATTATAATATTTGGGAAAAACATAAGTATAGTTTTCTAAACCCCAGCCCAAAAATATTTTATCAAGAAATCCGTTCCACGCAATTTTCCAATTATAGATTCTTGAAAAAAATGTTTCGGAATCAGTGAATCTATCTAAAATTGGATTTGTGGTAATTGATGGGCTATTTCGATTCAAAAATATGGCTATTCCCAAAAGCAAAATAACGATTAGATAAGCAGTATTTATTTTAGCGATGTGTTTTTCCCAAGACGTTTTTTTTAAAAAGAGCACTAATATAAGCGGTAATCCTACACTAAAACCAAGTAATGTTCCTCGGTTTTGTGTTCCTACCAAAATCACTAAAAAAAATACACAAAGCACTATGAGCAAACCCTTCTCCCATTTTTCTTTCGCCAAAACAAAAGAATTAAGTCCAAGGAAAAACATGAAAAGCATATAAACCGCTAAAAATGCAGGATTCCCAATCGTACCCACAAAGCGTTCAAGGGTTAATATTGGGAGGCTTTCTGGAGAAGTTATAGATATTAGTAAGGCTGAAATTCCTACGAGTACGCCAGTCCCGAGTGTTACTTTACTAAGCAAAACCCAACGAGAGGGGTTTTGTAATTGATACAACAAAAACGCCCAAACTAATAAATGTAGATAAAGCCAAAAACCATCTGAGCGTTCAAGGTTTGACCAAAATGCCAAATTAGTATCAAAAGCAAATCCATTAATTATGAATAATACCAAGAAAAAAAAAGGAAATATAAGAAGTTCTTTTTGCCAAAAAAAAGGGGCTTTTTGAGTTATCAATCCCAACAACCAAGTTATTAATGACAATTCAACACAGGCTTCAAAAAAAAGTGTTTTACCGATAATATAAGGGTAGATTAAGCTGTCTATCACTACTAAGGGTGAAACCAAGGAAAGGACAAGGAAAAACCAAGATAGCTTCAACACATCTTTTTTAAAAGCATCTTTAATTTGTGAGGTAAATGACATTCAAAAATTCAGTTAACGATTACAAAAGACAAACTTAATAAAATCAATCCTATCTCATGTACGAAAGAATTTTTATTTATTATATGGTAAAATCTTTAATGCCACTGCTGTCTAACCTTCCCGATATATTCAAATCCTTGACTAAGCACCTGTTGTAATTCTACGCCCACATTTGGGTACATATCCAATTTGTCCAGTTCTTCAATGGGTTTCCAAAGCACTTCCAAAGCTGATGTTTCTTTTGGATTGAGCATAGGTTTTCCATTCAATATTTTAGCTTTAAAGACACAGTGCAAAACGTCTTCTTTGCCTTCGGGCATAATGACATCTCCCGTCAAAATCATTGGTTCTAATTCAATGTCAATACCTAATTCTTCTTGCAATTCTCGTACAACAGTTGAAGCAAGGGTTTCGCCTTTATCTACATTGCCCCCTGGCAAATTAAAAACATCGGTATTGCCATAACGATACCGCATGAGTAAAACTTGATTATTTTCGACGATGGCTACACTTGGACGTACTTTCATATTTTTATTTTGTAAAGATTTATTCCGACTAATATACATGGACTTCCCGAAATTTCTCTAAATTCGAGACATTTTGTTTTACTGAATACCGAAAAAATGACCATCAAAGATATTACTAATTATTTAGAGCAACTCGCACCGCTCTCATACCAAGCCAGTTATGACAATGCAGGTTTAATTGTGGGCTATCCACAAACGGAAGTCACTGGCGTATTGGCTACACTTGATTGCACCGAAGAAATCATTGAAGAAGCCATTGCTCGCAACTGCAATCTCATTGTGGCACATCACCCCATCGTTTTCAAAGGATTGAAACGGTTTAACGGTAAAAATTACGTAGAACGTGCCGTGATGCTCGCCATCAAAAACGATATTGCCATATACGCCACTCACACTAATCTCGACAGTGTAAAAGGAGGCGTAAATTATATGATTGCGGAGAAATTGGGCTTAGAAAAACCTAAAATTTTATCGCCACAAAAGCAGATTTTAAAGAAATTAGTCGTTTTTGTTCCCATCGAAAATTCACAAACGGTTTTAGACGCTTTACATTCGGCGGGGGCAGGACAAATTGGGGAATATAAAAATTGTAGTTTTCGGGTAGAAGGCACAGGTGCATTCACGCCTACGGGAGAAGCCAATCCACACATTGGAACACTCCATAAACCCGAAGAAGTACGAGAAAATCGATTAGAAGTTATTTTTGACTCCCACCTCGAAAGTCAAATTTTAAGAGTTTTAAAGTCAGCTCATCCTTACGAAGAGGTGGCATATTATTTAAGCCTCTTAGAAAATGAAAATCAAGAGGTTGGTTCGGGCGTAATTGGCACATTATTAAATAGTTTATCAGAAAAAGATTTTTTAAATTATTTAGCAGAAAAAATGGGGTTAGAAACCTTACGTCATACACCACTCAGAGGACGAGAAATCAATAAAATTGCGGTCTGTGGCGGTGCAGGAGGCTTTTTATTGGGTGATGCCATTAGGCAAGGAGCAGACGTTTTTATCACCGCCGATTACAAATATCACGAGTTTTTTGATGCCGATAATCAAATCATCATTTGTGATATTGGACATTATGAATCAGAAGTTTACACAAAGGACTTAATTGTTAGGTATTTATCTGAAAAATTTAGTAATTTTGCGGTTCTCAAAAGTCAGGTCAATACCAATCCTGTCCGTTATTTTAGAAATTTGTGATTGGTGATTTAATGATTTGTTATTTGTGAAAGCATACGTTGTTCATTTTGTAAAAAACAACCTATTTTAATCACAAATACAATTCACAAACACAATTCGCTGAATATAAACCAAATACAACCAAATGGCAGCAGTAGCAACCGAAACAACCATTGCTCAGAAGTTAGAAGCCCTTTTGAAGCTTCAAAATATAGATTCATCTTTAGATGCTATCAAGAAAATGCGTGGCGATTTGCCAGAAGAAGTACGTGATTTAGAAGATGAAGTAGCAGGGATTGAAACTCGTATCAGTAAATTCAACAAAGAAATTGCTGCTTTAGATGAAGAAATTTCAAAAAATCGTAACGCTAAAAAGGATGCCGAAAAGTTGGTAAATAAGTACAAAGACCAACAAATGAATGTCCGCAATAACCGTGAGTACGATGCCATTTCAAAAGAAATTGAATTGCAACAACTTGAAATGGAATTGGCAGACAAGCGTACTCGTGAATTTGAATTCAAGATTTTGAACAAGAAAGACGATGTTTCTGAAACAGAAACACGTTTGAACACTCGAAAAAAGGACCTTGATGCCAAAAGAAAAGAGTTGGATGTTTTGATTGCTGAAAGTGAAGACGACGAGCAGAAGTTAAACAAAGACCGTGATAAAGCCGCAAAACACGTTGAAGAGCGTTTGTTACGTCCTTACGATAAATTACGTGGTAACTATCCAAATGGATTAGCCGTAGTTTTAGTAAAACGTGGTGCTTGTGGAGGATGTTTTAGTGCTGTGCCACCACAACGTCAAGCTGATATTAAAGACAAGAAAAGAATCATCGTTTGTGAACACTGCGGACGTATTTTAGCAGATGTTGAAGATGTGATTATTATTGAAAAAGTTAAGAAATAAATTTTCAATTTTAAGAAGAAAAAGCCTCAAAACAATCTGTTTTGAGGCTTTTTCCTATTTTATTCAAGATGCTTTCTGGCACAATTACCTTAAACTTCCAAACACTTATTTCATACAATTATCCATAAATAATTGTTCCGCTTTTTTCTGTCCTTTTTTGGCTAAATAACTCCAATCTAAACAGGCATTTTTATTGATTTTCAGGGCAAAATAACTATCAGCACGTTTAAAAAGCGGTTCTAAGTCTTCGTCTTGCATTAGAATACACTCCGTATAAAATTTTATAGCTTTTAGGTATTCTTTCTTCTCAAAAAGAAGATTAGCTTTATCCTTTTTACTGATAAAAACAGCATTATCAAAAGTATTTTTTTCTTCTTCAGAATCATCATACTTAAAAACATAATTGAATAGCGTTTCTACTTTTTCATTAGCATATTCGGCGGGTTGCCAGCGTTTTTTTGTTTGATAAACCGCTTGAATCAATGCGTCATTATAGCTTGAATCGCTACTTTCTTTCACAATCACATCTTTTAATTCTCCTTTCTTACCTACGGAGAATGACACACTAAAGTTACCTTTCTTTTTGGGTGGAAATACAAAATGTCTTTCTATAAAATCATAGGATGTTTCGTAAATCTCATTAAAGTCTTCAAGCGGAATGAGAAAGCCATTTGCTTCATACTTAAATTTAGGATAAACATTTTCATTGAAAGCATAGGCTGTATCTCCATTAGCTAAAGTACGCACAAAAGGCTTGACAAATTGGCGATAAAAATATTCTCCTGAACTCTCAGTTGTTGCTATATAATGATACCTAATCAACTCATTATCAGGCTTGTTATTTGTATTTATTTCGCAAAAAACCAATTCATAATCCGTTAGTTTTTGAATCTTATAATTTATTATATCACTAATAAGTAAGGTGCTATCTCTTACGGTATATTGAACAGGAAATGCTTTACTTCCAAAAATCAAAACGCCTCCCTTACCTTTTTTAAATATGAGCATAGACGCTGATTTTTTGACAATATTGTCATCTAATGCGAGACTTCCATCTTTCATGTCTATTCGATATTTTACCCATGAACGAGCAATTTTTTGCTCAATATTGAGCTGTTCACTTGGCGTATTTTGAGCAAAAAGTTGCTGCCCAAATACAATAGCGACCACAAGAATAAGTTTGATTTTCATTTTTAAGTAGATTTTCAAAAGTTAAGGGGTAATTTCACAAATATAATACATTGAACATACTAAATGATAGGCAGTAATTACCAATAAAAATCACCATTTGCTTAATGCTCTTCATCTTCCGAAATTACCTCGACCGTATGCGTATTCCCATTTGAAAGCCTATCCAAAACGATGAATTTTCAGAAGCTATCAGTGGTTCAAATGATGGTATTCTACTGAAAGGCGTTGTTTTCCAATAGACTGAATTATATTGATTAATCATTAAATATTTGATAGATGGTCCAAAAGTTACAGCAACATTTTGAGCAATCTGCTTCTCAAACATCATATCAAATTTCCATAATGTTGCCACATTGGGGCTTATCTCATCGTATTCTACTAAAACATTGGCTGTGAGGTCGGTATTGAACATCCAGGCACGCCCCAATTCGTAAGCTCGCCCAATGCCATAACCTAATCCGAAAACCTCTTGCGTTCTCAAAAAGTTATAGTGAAGGGCTAAAATATTATAAAATTTTCTGACTCCTGTTTTAAATGTAAAACTGACCGTTTCATTTTCATCAACTGCCAATTCTAAACGCTTGTATCCATTTCCACTTCCCACAAAACTCAATAGTCCGACTGGTGTTGTATCGGTTGAATCACAAATATTTATTAAACCTATTTGCTGACCTCCCTCTAAAACACGATGAGCAAAATTTATGGAGGCAATTTGCCAACCACTTGACTCTCGGATGATGGTATTTAGCCCTGCCGATAATTGTAAACCACCATCATTATGCCCCACAATGTTCAGCAGACTACTCGCCTGAACGCCAGAAAGTGTACCACCAGCAATATTGGCTAAACCTGCCAATTGGATACCCTCTACATCACGACGAACGCCATTTATCAAACCTCCTACTTCTAATTTACGAACTCCCCCCGAATAACCCATCAAAAGGTTTACGGAATAATCATTTTTAATACTTCCAGAAAGTAAGCGGTTAGTTCCTAAAAATGGTAAAACCGAGAATTGAAAACCTCGGCTTAGTGAATCTTTAATATTTTGAGCATTTATCCGTTGCGAGCGACTTACCAAAACTTTCCCCAGACGCTTTTTGAACATATCCCACCGACTCTCGTAAAGGGTGGAATCAAAAATTGGTGAGGTTGGAAAAATACTTTCATCAGTAATATCAGGAAAGGCATTCGGCGAAACTGGCAGGGTTAGCAATGCTTCTTCATGCCTCGGTTTGAGGCTTTTTAATGAATCCATTTTTTCGATTGAATTATCTTCAATAGGTGGATTAAAATTAATTTCTCGCTTAATGGGTTTTAAATGGACATCTTGATAAGTAGTTTGAGCTGATTTTATCAAAATACTTCCTTGCTCATAATCAGAACGAGAGATGGTTAATCTAATCGGTAATTCACTTGGGGATAACTTAATTCGATAAAAACCATATTGATTAGTAATACTTGACGACAAACTTTTTCGGTCATAAATGGTAACTTTACTCAGCGTTTTATCGCTTTGATAATCAACAACATACCCTGTCAAAACAAAACTTTTAGTTTCTTGATTCTGCTCGTTTTTTTGTAGAATAATATATTGTCCCCGAACTTTGTAGTTGAATGTTCCCTTAAAAATACGGTTTAACACATCCAGAACAGGCTTGTTCACAATTACTAAATCTATTTTGGAATTAACATCAATGATTTCTGAATTATACGAAAATGAAAAGCTACCCTGTTTGGCAATCATTTCCAAAGCATTGGGTACACTAATATTATTAACTTTCAGGCTTATTGGGCGTTCGAGAATAGGAGTTTGAGCAATAATAGAATGATTTATACCGAAAATTTGGGCGAAGAGAAGTAAATATTTAAGGGTGTGGCGTTTCATGTAAATAGCAGAAATTTTGAAACAGGAAACCCCGTCTGAGTTAGTTGATTGGTGATTAGTTGATTAGATATTGGTGACTGGTAACGATACTACGAAAACCTTTCCCGTGGTAAATTACTCGCAACCTTCTCCTGTCAAGATAATTGAATCACCCTGATTTTGGATTTTTAGATTGAAAGTCTCTGCAATGACGGTGATAATGTTTTCCAAACTTTCATGCTCGAAAGATGCTGTTAATTTACAGTTTTTCATTTTATCCTGACTAAGAATAATCTGTCTATCAAATTTCTGAGAAAGGATTTCTGTAACCTCTGCCAATGATTTTTTCTCAAAAACGAAAGATACCGTTTTTTCTTGTGTAGTCTTTTCGCTTCCTACAATTTCGGATTTAGTGATGGTATCAACATTTGCCAAAATCTCTGCTTTTTCCCCTTTTTCTAAGATAACCCGTTGATTATTTTTTGAAAACTGCACTCGTCCAGTCCGTACAACCACCTGAACATGAGCATTGTATGCCCTTACATTAAACGACGTACCCAATACGGTAACATCAGTGCCTTGTGTATGAATAATAAACGGATGAGCATTGTCGTGATGCACATCAAAGAAACCTTCTCCCGTTAGATTGACTTCTCTATTTGTACCTTCAAATTTTGCGGAATAAGTTAGAGTTGAGTTTTTACTCAGAATAATTTTTGTACCATCAGGCAAGATTTTTTCAACGGATTGATTGCCTGATTGGAAAGTCAAAACGTCATTTTGGAGCGTAGTAGATTGCTTATCAACCACGTACCAAAGTCCAAATAAAAGCACA
>JAAFIU010000280.1 GCA_013298805.1 Cytophagales bacterium
TGAAATTAATTCTAAATTAAATAAGTGTAAATTAGGGATAAATTACTTTGTCATCCCTAATTTACACTTTTCACTTATGCTTCTGCCGCTGTTTTTTCGCCCACAAAAATATGTTCTTGGTGCTTAAACAAAACGTTAAAAGAAGTTAATGTACCATAAATTTTGGTTATGTATTGTTGAAGATTTACTTTCTCTTCATCATCCAAATTACTGGCATTTACTCGTTGTTCCATTACACGCAAGCGGTCACGTACCATCACAATTTTATGAAAAAAGGCATCTATTGGCATTTCTTTTCCTGATAAATCTTGTCTTCCTGGCTTAAAAATTATTTTACCACCTTTCCATTTGTCACCCAAAGGCACATTTTCGGTAAAATCAGACCATTTTTGTAGCACTTTCGCAAGTGTCATTTCCACATCTAAAAGGCTTACGAGGTCTTTATCTTGCTCCACTTCTTCGATAATTTCGAGAGGATAATCTAATTTGATGACCTTCATACCCAACTGCATAAATGTAATGGTATATCCGTTTGATTTTACGTTGATAATTACGCCGTCGCCATAGTCAGCATGGCGTATTCTTGAGCCTATTCCTAAAATATTTGACATATTGCTTTTGTTTTTTGTAAAACAGTGAGATGTTAAAATTGTAACCATTGAGGGAGAATAGGGAACATAGAAACTCCCACTATGATTTTGCTACTCCCAAACTTAGCTTCTATCTTATTTACAAAGGATATGCCATTTATTTTGACGGGCATCAAAAAGGGACACATTTAATGCGTCCCTTTTTTATGATTGATTCTTTTATTAGCGATACAAAAGTTTGATAGCTTTGTTACTCGTTAAAAAAGTCTTTAACGGCCTTACTTTTATCAATGGTGGTTTCCATTGAACTAACCGCCGATGCTCCAAACCAGCCTGAGCCTAATTTGGTAGAATTTGCATTGGTATTGACAATATTTGAAGGAATTCTTGCTGCTGGGCGGGCAAATAATCCTGCATTATTTAATTCCTGACGCAACTGTGTCCAGAAGTCAAAATGAGCTTCCGTAATTGATAATATTTCTACTTTTATTTTATCATTTTCCTTAAAAAGCTCCGTATTTGCCAAGCGACGAAGCGGCGTAATAAACATCAATGAATCACCAAATGCACCTTTATTAGCAATACCATCGTAGGCAATCACAATGTTATCTGCACCGTTTCTAAGTTTAGCATTTTGATACACTTTTATCTGATAACAGTCTCCCAAACCTTTTATGTCTTTGGCATAAAAACGGGCATCATAGCCTTTATCGGGCTTTCCATCACCTTTTTGACGAACATTTGCATCATCTAATTTATAGACAATCGAGTCAATTTTAGGAACACGATTCAGTTTAGAAACCGCCTGATACGTTTCATTTTCAGATTTAATTTCTAAAGAATAAGTTCTTCCAATTACCCCCATCACATCGGTTGCCTTTGCGGGTGTCCAAACGTATTTGCCGTCATTTTTCAAGTCTTTAAATTCATAGACTTGCCCTAAATTATCCGTTACTTTTACGGTTGCATTTTTCACACCTTCGGGCGTAGCAGGGTCTAATAAATCCTGAGATTTTGTCAATTTAATGACTTGTACGCCCGCCACATTTGTTATTGAACCATCAACCACTAAATAAGGGTCAGTTTTAGGAACATTTAAGGAAATAACGTCTTCGCAACTCATTAGAAAAAGAGCGAAAACTGCCAATAGCGAATAGCGAATAAATGGATTAAATATAGTATTCACTTTTTGATATATATTTTGTGTTGATATTTTCATGATGTTATTTTGTCGGAACTATGATTTTTAAGATTAGGCGATTGAAGAATTTTAAAAAAAATCATAAAATTCTGTAATCCTGTAAATCCAAGCTCAGTCAATTTTTCAATTAAAACTTAAAATTATACGTTACTGACGGAATTAATGAGCCAATAATTGACAATCTAACTGCCTCATTTTTAATCAATTGATAGTCTTCGGCGGTTGTTGTGGTAGTTGTTTTATTATCAACAGGTTGGGTATAAATTGAAAACGGATTGCGTTTGTTGTATAAATTGTAAATTGAGAAAACCCATTCTGATTCACCTTTGCCAAACAATGCTTTTTTGTTTTTCTTCGTTGCCGAAACATCCAAACGATTATAAGCAGGCACACGTACATTTCCACGAACACCACTTTCTGTAATGCCATACGTGAAGCCTTGATAATCTCCTTGACGAGCGGGTAACGAATACGGAACGCCCGAAATGTAAGCGAAATTTGCTCCAAAATTCCACTTCTTATTCAATTCATATTGAGCTACAATATTCAATGTATGGGTGCGGTCGAAACGGTTTGGATACCAATTTCCATTATTCAAACCATCCACTTGGCGTTCGGTACGTGCCAAAGTATAGCTTGTCCAACCCGTTAATTTCCCTTTATTTTTCTTGATAAATAGTTCCAAACCATAAGCACGACCTTTACCAAAAAGTAAGTCTTTTTCAAAAGTTGGATTCAAGAACAAATTAGCACGGTCGGCATAGTCAATTTGATTTTGCATATCCTTGTAATAAACCTCTAAAGAAGTTTCGTATTCATTATCCCCAAAATTTTTGAAATACCCTAAAGCCACTTGGTCAACAATTTGCGGTTTGATATTATTGGTACTTGATGTCCACACGTCCAAAGGAGTTGCCGCCGCTGTGTTCGACATTAAGTGAATATATTGCGTCATGCGGTTGTAACTTGCCTTAACAGAACTGTTTTCGCCCGTTTCTAATTTAGCATTAAATCTTGGTTCAAAGTTTTGATAACTCTGCAAAACTTTTGTGGGGTCATTCACTTTAGCATCAAGGGCGTAGCCAGAAGGAAAAGCATCAGAAATTCCTACAAATCGTCTTACGTAATAAACGTCTTCGCTACTTTTATAATCGTATTTCGAGAAACGAATTCCGTATTGCAAGGATAATTTTGGCGAGACTTTCCATTCGTCACCTACATAAGCAGAATATTCAACGGCATCTTTGGGCGGAGCTCCAAACGAACGGGCATCACCATTTGAACTTGCCGTTGCCGAACCTGGCGTAAAGCTATACGTCAAGACTTGTCCACCGAAAGTAAGGGTATTGTTGGGTGAAATATAATAAGTAAAATCTGGCTTGATGCTCAAATTTTCAATGTTTGAAGTCCAACGGAAGCGGTTGTTAGGTTTTTTGTTTTCTAAATCAGAATCTAACAAATAGTCATAATTACTGTAAAATGCCGTTGTATTCAAGAATAATTTTGAGCTAAATACATGATTCCAACGAGCCGAAACCGTACTATTTCCCCAATTGAAACCAAAAGTATTTCCGAAAACATCACGCCCAAAATATCCCGATAAAAATACCGTATTATTCTGATTGATATTGTAGTTTACCTTTGCCGTAAGGTCATAAAAGTTAAACTTTGTATTGGCATTATTGCCCGTTAAAAATGGTTTTGCCAAAATATCCGCATACGACCTACGTGCCGCCACAATGAAAGAGGCTTTATCTTTTACAATGGGAGCTTCGATAGATAAACGACTGAAAATAAAGCCGATACCACCATTTACTTCTAATTGTTTGGCATTTCCTTCCTTCATACGCACATCCAAAATAGACGAGGCACGTCCACCATATTGAGCAGGAATTCCGCCTTTAATCAATTTTACATCTTTTACCGCATCAGGATTAAAGATGGAGAAAAAGCCAAAAAGGTGAGACGAATTATACACAGGTGCATCATCAAGCAAAACTAAATTTTGGTCAACCGCACCCCCACGCACATTGAAACCCGTAGCCCCCTCTCCTACCGTAGAAACCCCTGGTAATAATTGAATGGCACGCACCAAATCAACTTCACCCAACAAGGCAGGTATTTTTTTGATGGTTTTCATTTCTACTTTATTGACCGACATTTCGAGTTGTTTTACATTATCATCGTCACGTTTGCCTTTTACCACCACTTCTTCGAGTTCCTGCCCATCTTCTTGTACTTCTAAGTTGAGTGTAACATTTTGATCTGCCAATTTCACCTCACGAATAGACTTTCTATAACCCACCGAACTAATCACTAAAGTATAGTTCCCTTTGGGTAAAGTCAAAGAATAGAAACCATAAGTATTAGTGGTTGTTCCAGTCAGCAATTCTTTTACAAAAACCGAAGCACCAATCAAGCCCTCGCCGTTTTTATTGTCTTTTACATAACCACTTACCGTTAGTTTTTCATTTTGAGCGAACAAGCCTAAAGGGAAAAGCAATAACATTAATAGAGGTTTCCGAATAAATTTTAGCATTTTGAATATTAGAATAGTTAAACTTATTATTTTTTATTTTTATTTATTATTAAACGTATATCAAAGCATTTTGGTTATCATTAATCGGTATTTTTTAATTACGTTTCATTGAAAAAAATATATTAAACTGATTATCAAATACTTAAAATACAAAATTCTCAAATCTTTGGCAGTATCAATTTCACTCTTGCAATTTATGCTCAATATACCAACATTTGAATAGTGCAAAATTACTTTTTCGTTAAATAACAATCTTTAATTATTTGATAAACGGTTAATACTTACACTTCTTTGACAAGCAATGTCAACATTTCCCCTATCGTTTTATTAATAATAAATCTTTTTTAACATTTAGTTTATACTCAATAAATTTTTCCCAAAACGGCAAAAGAGTACAGATTTTTTGTCATTAATTTATGTACCCCCCTAATGTTGGTGTCTTTAAACCTCTAATTCAAAGGTAAAATCTAAATTTTATCGAAAATTTTAAATTATTTTTATTAATTAGGAATTATAATACCGAATAACATTTTTTATTACAATACTTAGTTATACCTTTGCAAAACAATCAGCAACATAATTCTAATAATATATGAATCTTGAACAATTAGGGAATATTATTCGTGAAAGAAGAAACGAACTTTCATTTAGTCAAGAAGCACTAAGCCATAAAAGCGACGTTGCTATCAAGACAATCCACTCCATAGAATTAGGGAAAGCAAATCCTTCAGTAAAAACCTTAGAAAGAATTCTGGACAATTTAGGATTACAGATTATTATCGTGAATAAATAAATTAAAAGTGAAATATATTACCGAAATTTCATAAAATAACTCAAAAACCGATATAACAAACTAAAATCATTATTGATTTACAACAAATATGGAACAAGCCATTAGTTACGAAAGAATTCCAACAAGTATTTATGCTGACTCTGACGCTGCATCTAAAGCAATTGCTCACGAAATCGCTGCTATTATTCGCCAAAAAGCCCATGAGGGAAAACCCGCAGTTTTAGGTTTGGCAACGGGGTCATCTCCTAAAAAAGTATATTCTGAACTCATTAGAATGCACCGTGAAGAAGACTTGAGCTTTCAGAACGTAGTAACTTATAACCTTGACGAATATTACCCAATGGAAGCCGATGCCGTACAGAGTTACGTGCGTTTTATGCGTGAACAATTATTTGACCA
>JAAFIU010000403.1 GCA_013298805.1 Cytophagales bacterium
CCCAAGCATCCAGTGGAGGTTTTGCATTTCCTTTGGCTTAATTTTCAAGGCAGCTTCAAAATGTTCTACCGTCAAATTATATTTCTTTTCCTCAAAATAAATTTGCCCTAAAGCAGTATGCACATCCGCTGTTTTAAAATTCGTTTTATTGGTTTCCTCAAAGAAAAATTTTGCCTTTTCGTTGTCTTTTTGACCCATCCAGTACCAACCCATATTACTCGTTACCATTGGGTCGTTGGGGTATTTTTCATAAATGGGTGTAAACAAGGTTAGTGTATCCTTCCAATGCGTTGATTGACTGAAAGAAAGGAAGGTCAATGCCAATAAAAGGACTGCTCCGATGCCCGGCATAAGTTTATTAGTAGATGCTTTTTGATATAAACGATTGGCTAAAACGGCTAAAATTACCAAAGGCCCAATCGAAGAAACATAAAAATAGCGGTCAGCCATCAAAGCACTACCCACAGGTAATACTTGCGAAACAGGGAAAATTACAATCAAGAAGTATAAACCACCCCACCATACTAATTTATTCTTGCGACCCAACCAAAATAAGGCAATCGCCAATGCCAACACACCCGCAAAAGCAGAGTAATAAACAGAAGGAATTGTACCAGTAGGTTTTTGAGGATAAGGATAAAAAGCAATCAAATTGGTTGGAAGTACCATTTTTATCCAATAATACAAAACACCATAATTTACCATGAAAAAGCGTTCTGCAAAAGAATACGATTCGCTAATAACCTTTGTGGCATTTGCTCCTGCATCACTTTGGGCTTTAATAGAAATAATACCTGTGATTAATGAAATGATGAAAAATGGAGCTTTTTCAATCCCAATTTTGATAATTTGCTTACGGTTTAATAAGAAATAATCCGTAATTAAGAATACAACTGGCAAAATTACCGCCATACCTTTTGATAAACATGAAAGGATAAATAAACTTAATGAAAACCAAAAATGCTTATTTTTCCAATTGGTAGAATCCTGATTTTCAAGGCCATCAACATACTTCAAATATTGCCAAAAAGATAAAAGTAAGAACAAGGTATAAAGTACGTCTTTACGTTCAGCCGCCCAAACCACCGATTCTACGTGTAGCGGATGAATGGCAAAAAGCACCGCCGTAACTGCCCCAATCAAGAAATTTTTACTTAATTTTTCAACTACTTTAAACACTAAAATACTATTGATGATGTGGATAATCGTATTGTCAAAATGGTAAACCCAAGCTGTATCTTTTACCAAGGAATATTCAAGGTAATAGGTCAACATCGTGAGTGGATGGTAGTTACCAAGATAAAAATCAGAAATAAGTATTTTGAAGTTTTTGAAAGAAAGGACTCTTAAATCTTCGTTATTAACAATATAAAACAAATCATCCCAAACATATCCATTTTGGAAACCAGGAAGAAAAGCAATCAATGCACAAACGGCAATGATGCCACATAAAATCCCGAAATTACGGTCAGTATAGGGAATGGGGGCAATCAAAACCTCTGGTTCTTTGACATTTTTTGATGCCTGAGAGATTGCCTGAGGCTTTTGAAGGTTATTTTTTTGATTCTGAGAAACGTTATTCTTTGCCATATTTATAAATAAGGAAATTGACTTTAATCATTGTAACACAAATACTGTGCAAAACTAAGAACATTCGATAAAAAACTATCTTTTGTTAATTATGTTTCGATTAAAGGACTAAAATAAAAGAATTTACTTCCGCTTTCAATTAATTCTGCTTGATTCTCATTAATTTTGTACTTTTACAAGAAATACATATTTTTACTATATAATAATTTTAGGTAACTTTATGATGCCTAATGAATTATACATAGACAACAAAGAACGAATCAATAAAATGGGATTATTTAGTTTCCTGACATCAGACATTGCAATTGACCTTGGTACTGCCAATACGTTAATTATTCACAAAGATAGAATCGTGGTGGACGAGCCATCAATTATTGCTCTTGATAAAGCTACAAACAAAGTTTTGGCAATCGGAAACAAGGCAATGCAGATGCACGAAAAAACCAACGAAAACATCAAAACAATTCGTCCTCTAAAAGACGGAGTAATTGCTGACTTTACCGCTGCCGAATTGATGATTCGTGGCATGATTAAAATGATTGATACGGGAAATCGTTTCTTCACGCCTTCACACCGTATGGTTATTTGTATTCCGTCAGGTATTACTGAGGTTGAAAAACGTGCCGTAAAAGACTCTGCTGAACACGCAGGAGCGAAGGAAGTTTATATGGTTCACGAGCCTATCGCTGCCGCAATAGGTATCGGTATTGATATTGAACAACCAAATGGTTCAATGATTGTGGACATCGGAGGGGGTACTACCGAAATTGCGGTTATTGCTCTTTCTGGTATTGTTTGTGAGGCTTCTGTACGTATTGCAGGGGATGTTTTTACTCGTGATATTGTTGATTATATGCGTCGTGAACACAACCTTTTGATTGGTGAACGTTCAGCGGAATTAATCAAAATTGAAGTTGGTTCGGCATTACCAGAATTAGAAAATCCTCCAGCAGATTATGAAATTCGTGGTCGTGACTTAATGACGGGTATTCCAAAAGAAATCAAAGTAACGTATTCTGAAATTGCTTACGCTTTAGATAAATCAATTTCTAAAATTGAAGAAGCAGTAATGAAGGCTTTGGAGGTTTCACCACCAGAACTTTCAGCCGATATTTATCACAACGGAATTCACTTAACGGGTGGAGGAGCATTGCTTCATGGTTTAGATAAACGTTTGGCTAACAAAACAAAATTGCCAATCCACATTGCTGACGACCCTTTAAGAGCGGTTGTACGTGGAACGGGTGAAGTCTTGAAACACTTAGACCACTTCAAGCCAATTCTTATTTCGTAATTTTTTAATGAGTGAATGAGTGATTGTGAAAATGAGTGATTATCTCAGTTCTCAATCACTCATTTTTTAGTTTTGATTTACTCAGTCAGATTACGCATCCCGTTCACAACTCACTCATTAAAAATGTACCAACTCATTCAGTTTATATCCAGACAACGGGCCTTCATTTTGTTCGCAATTTTGGAGGTGCTGAGTCTTTGGTTTTTTTATTCCTACAATAATTA
>JAAFIU010000023.1 GCA_013298805.1 Cytophagales bacterium
TCGAATATCCGATTAATCCCGTGTTATTGGCATCTGCTAAACCTGACAAAAAGCTATTACTATTCAGTTTGGAAAGTTCCGCCATTTGGTTCAGCACAAACAAAATATCTTTGGCCCTATTCAATAAGGTACTCGGAAAACCTGCGGCATCTTGGTAAGTTGACTCCATGTGGTCGATAGCAACAACTACGTAACCTTTTGAAGCCAAATTTTCCGTCAAATAGGTCATCAATAATCTTGAACCTAAATATCCGTGCGAAACGATAATCAATGGGAATGCTCCGTTTGCCGTTTTTGGATTGGCATCTCTCACGGCTCTTCCCGAAAACTGAAAAGGAGTAATCGGTCTTTTAGGGTCATTGATTACACCCAAAACGTGGTCGTAAGTCACTAATTCTTTGACTCCTTCGGCAACATCGGCAGGATACCAAATTTCTAATTTTAGCTTTCGGTCGTAAGTAGCTTCGGCTTCTGGTTTGGATTTTAATACATCAATTTGGTTTTTATTGACTACCTCCATCGTGCGAACACCCACTTTATACTCGCCTCGTGCGGCTAACTCAGGTGCATCGGGAAGGGCATCGCCAAAAAGAAAAGAATCTTGATTGTTTTGTCCGTAAGCATTTGGGACGAATATTGAGAGCGTGGTAAACAGCAACATCGCCATTATCAGCGACTTACTTATCATTTTTTTCATAGTGTTGTTTTGAAGATTTGTTTTCCACAATATTGCACAAAAAAAATAAATTCAGCCTTTTGGACTGAATTTATTTTTTTAACACAGACTTCAGTCCGTATTTTATGTTTTACAGACTGAAGTCTGTGTTACGTTACTACTCTTGTTTCTCCCAAATTTCATGAACTCTTGTTCCCGTTGAACTTTGTCCTGCGTGTGTCCAATCTTTACCGTTCAGTACACAATCGAATGTTAAAGATGCTCCTGTTCTTTGATTATCACGAGAGAAAAACTCAATGGTTTCGGTATATTTTCCGTCCTTCACGGTATAAGTTCCTCCACCCGTTCCAAAGAATTGGTGCGTATCCGTATTGAAAGCCGCCCATTGAAAACGATTTCCTGATAAAATCTTTAAGGTTTTTCTTGATCCTTTCAAAATGGTTTGCATTTTAAAATCAGCCCCTTCTCTGGCTCTAATTTGCCAAACATTAGCCATGTTTTTAGCAGTTTTTGAATCATTAACTTTTTTCCAATTTCCCGCTAAAGGTCCTTCGGTAATTGAAAGCTCGTTATTTTTCAGAGTGTAAAGATTGGCAACAGTCAGCCCTACTACGGTTGAATCATCTGTATTAAAGTCTCTTGTGTAGGAAAACACCTTATTGTCACCCGCATCTGCTAATTGGTAAGTTCCACCCCCTGAACGCACATATTTTTGTTCCGCCACATTATATACAGCATACATCAAATAATTGTCTGAGCATATCATAGTAATTGTATTTCCAGAAACATCTTTGGCTTGCCAAGCCCCTTTAACTGGTGATTTTTCGGCAGCATTTGCGACAAAAAGAGTAATAAAGAAAAGAAATGCTAAGATGGTTTTCATGATGTAATATTTTTGGACTTAGTTTTAATTTTACAAATAGAATTTGTTTTGGTAAATGAATTTACGACAATTCTAACCTCACCAGAGGCTTTACTATTAACAATAACGAAATCCTTGCCAAAATATTTATTTACTCCCATTTTCTTCATTTTCAATAAGCCTTTTTTTATAAATTTTAGAGAATAATTCTACAACAAAATGCTCCTATTTCTGACAAAAGTCGATTTCAAAAATCAAAATAAAACATTTAAAAGAGCCTTTTTGGACAATTTAAAGAACTTTTAGACTCCCTCTTGTTTTAGCAAAAGTTTGATATATATTTGTTTCTGAGGAATATCAAATATTTCTTCTTAAACAGCGCTAAAAAATTATATCCAATCAATGTCATTAATTGTTTTAATTATCGCCTGCACAATTGCGGCTTATTTACTTGGTTCAATTCCTACTGCTATTTGGTATGGAGAGGCATATTTCGGGGTTGACGTTCGTAAGCACGGAAGCGGAAATGCAGGTGCTACCAATACCTTCAGAGTTTTAGGAAAAAGAGCTGGAACAATTGTGTTATTGATTGATGCCATCAAAGGTTGGATTGCTACGTCCATTGCTTTAATGATGTATTACGGACACATTATTGATTGGTCGGAATGCCAAAATTTGAAATTGCTTTTTGGTTTTGCGGCAGTTTTGGGTCATATTTTTCCAGTTTTTTCAAACTTCAAAGGCGGTAAAGGCGTGGCTACATTGTTGGGGATGGTAATGTCAGTTCATCCAGAAGCGGCGTTAGTTTGTATGGTAATCTTCTTTTTGGTTTTTATATCATTTAACTATGTTTCATTGGGTGCCATTATCGCATCGTTTTCATTCCCAATTTTATTATTGTTAAAAGCATTCGGTCAGGAAAATACCTTAGTAATTGTTTTTGGCTTTATACTTTTCGGAATGATTGTCATTACTCACCGCAAAAACATTGTAAGACTCTTTAAAGGGGAAGAAAGTAAAATGTCTTTCCGTTCTAAAAAGGCATAAGTTTATAATTAGGGGTTAGAATTTAGGGGTATTGGTTTGTTATTTTTACTCATAATTACGATTTAAGATTAGCCCGATTTACGGTTAAAACCACAAACGTAAATCAAGTCAATCGTCAATAATTTGGGTACAAATAACTAACCAATACACCAATCAACTAAATACTATCCACTACTTACATATTCGTAAAAAATATAAAATGAAGAATTAAAGTTTAGATTTTCTAAGTTTTAGTTCTTCATTTTTTAATTTTGTGGAAATTCAATCAACGGCTATATAAAAAGCTATATTTCAATCAATACCATGCAACAATATATTCAAGAAAATAAAGAGCGTTTCCTTTCGGAATTGCTTGATTTATTAAGAATTCCATCAGTAAGTGCTGATAGTAAATATAAGGGTGATGTTCGCAAAGCGGCAGAATTTATCTGTGAAAAGATTCAAGCGGCTGGAGCGGATGTTGCGGAAATTTGTGAAACGGCAGGTCATCCAATTGTTTATGGTGAAAAGATTATAGACTCATCTTTACCAACTGTTTTAGTTTACGGTCACTACGATGTTCAACCTGCTGACCCGTTAAATCTTTGGGATTCGCCACCATTTGAACCCGTTGTAAAAGATGAAAAAATCTACGCACGTGGAGCTTGCGACGACAAAGGGCAGGTTTATATGCACATCAAAGCATTTGAAACAATGATGGCTACCAACTCACTTCCTTGTAATGTCAAGTTTATGATTGAGGGCGAAGAAGAAGTTGGTTCTGACAATCTGGGTATTTTCGTAAAAGCCAATAAAGAAAAATTAGCGGCAAATGTTATCTTGATTTCTGATACGGCAATTATTGCCAATGACATCCCTTCAATTGACGTTGGTTTACGTGGTTTGAGTTATTTAGAAGTGGAAGTTACAGGAGCAAATCGTGATTTACATTCAGGCGTTTACGGTGGTGCAGTTGCCAATCCTATTAATGTTTTGAGTAAAATGATTGCTTCATTACACGATGAAAACGGACACATTACTATTCCGAATTTTTATGATGATGTGGTAGAATTAACACCTATTCAGCGTGAAGCAATGGCAGAAACGCCTTTCAATTTGGATGAATACAAAAAAGATTTAGGCATTGACAACGTAAGAGGAGAAGACGGTTACACCACTTTGGAACGTGCATCTATCCGTCCAACACTTGATGCCAACGGTATTTGGGGCGGTTATATTGGCGAAGGAGCAAAGACGGTTTTACCTTCAAAAGCATCCGCAAAAATCTCGATGAGATTAGTACCCAATCAGCAATCGGATAAAATTACGGCAATGTTCACCAAGCATTTTGAGTCAATCGCTCCAGCAGGTGTAACCGTAAAAATACATCCACATCACGGAGGCGAGCCTTACGTAACCCCAACCGACTCAAAAGAATATCGTGCCGCTGAAAAAGCAATGGAAGAAGCCTTCGGTAAAAAACCAGTGCCTACTCGTGGTGGTGGCAGTATTCCAATTGTGGCATTATTTGAAAAAGAATTAGGTTTGAAAACAATCTTAATGGGCTTCGGACTTGACTCAGATGCCATTCACTCGCCAAACGAGCATTATGGATTATTTAATTTCTACAAAGGAATCGAAACGATACCTTTATTTTTTAAATATTATAGTATGTAATACGGACAGTTAAATAATCACCATGAGAAAGGCTATCTGTACTATATTTTTATTCATTATCTTTGTTGAAGCATTAAAATACGAATCATTACCCTTATGGCTGAAATCAACTTAGAGCTACTTACCACTGAAGAAACTTCCCGCTACGACAATCTGGACAAGATGTCGGTAAAGGAAATTTTGGAAGGGATTAATAGCGAAGACAAAACCGTTCCGTATGCTGTTGAAAAGGCAATTCCACAAATTGAAGCCCTTATTAGCCAGATAGTTCCGAGGATGAAAGAAGGCGGACGTTTATTTTATATTGGGGCAGGAACAAGCGGACGTTTGGGCGTTGTTGATGCTTCTGAATGTCCTCCAACCTTTGGCGTTCCGTTCGATATGGTTGTGGGCATAATTGCAGGGGGCGATGGAGCAATTAGAAAAGCTGTTGAAAATGCCGAAGACGATATTGAACAAGCATGGAAAGACCTCATAGAATACGATGTCAACGAATTAGATACCTTAGTGGGTATTGCGGCATCAGGGAGAACGCCTTATGTAATTGGTGGTTTGAACAAAGCACGTGAAAATGGTTTATTGACAGGCTCTATTTCTTGTAATTCGGACAGTGAAATTTCTCAAGCAGCCGAATACCCAATTGAAGCAATTCCAGGTCCAGAATTCGTAACAGGTAGCACCCGAATGAAATCAGGCACAGCTCAGAAATTGATTTTAAATATGATTTCAACTTCAGTAATGATTCAGTTAGGGCGTGTGAGAGGCAACAGAATGGTAGATATGCAGTTGAGTAATAATAAGTTGGTTGTTCGTGCTGAAAATATGGTAATGCAAGAATTAGGCATCGAAAGAGCAACCGCAGAAGCCTTATTGCAAGAACATGGAAACGTAAGAGCCTCCGTTGATGCTTATCGTGCCGAACATTAACAAAAGATTAACACAAATTGATATAACAAGACAATTTATCAATCGTTTGAACATAAATAATAAGAAAGGATAAAACTTAACCATTAAGTGTGTTAATTTGCCTTTCGAGAGACAAATACATTTTTTTCCAGAAAATCCCTTTTACATTATCATGAAAAAAGCATTATTCAGTTCATTGTTGCTTGCAGGATTTGCAATCAACGCTCAAGCACAAGATTTTCCAGAGGAAATCAAGCCTTTAATGACAAAATATACTTGTACAGCTTGTCATAAAGTAGATACTAAATTAGTAGGTCCAGCTTATACAGAAGTAGCAAAAAGAAAATATTCTCCAGAAAGAATCCTTGAATTAATTGCTGCTCCAAAACCTTCAAACTGGCCTGGTTTCCCTCCAATGGCAGCATTGAAAGTACCAAAAGAAGATGCCTTGAAAATTGCAGGTTGGATTAACTCATTAGCCCCAAAAAAGAAAACCAAAAAAAGCTAAGTAACAGTTATTTCTTATTTATTAAGGTCTCGTAAAACTAATATTTTTGCGAGACCTTTTTTGGTTCTTAAAACCGAATCTTCAAAAATACATTTTTAGCAAATAATCTTTATCTTGCATATATTTGAATATCAATACTGTATCTTGAAAAAATCTGAATTTGAGGGAGAATCCTACCACAATCTATTAAAAATTATATCGTTAGATTAGTTACTCTTCACAAATTGCTTTTCATTTACAGTAAATGCCTTTTCACGATAACGCCCGTAAAACAATTTATGAATAAAGTAGTCTTTTTTTTCGCTATTATTTTAGGAAGTTTCAATACGTTTTCCCAAAATATATCACAGAAACCTGAATGGCTCGACCCCTACATTACAGAGGTTAATCGCTTGCCTGCCCGTGCAAGTTCATTTGCTTTTGAGAATCGAGAATTGGCAATGACTAACAATAAATCATCGTCTAAAAATTTCTTTTCTTTAAACGGAAATTGGAAATTCAAATGGGTACCAAAACCTTCTTTAAAGCCAGCTAATTTTTACGAAGAAAATTACGACGATACCCGTTGGGATAATTTCAAAGTGCCTTCAAACTGGGAATTTGCGGGTTATGGAACACCTATATATGTCAATATTCCTTATGAATTTGACACCCGTTTCAGGTCAAGCGATGATTGGAATGCCACTTATTCTAATAAAATTCTTAACAATACTCCCCCCCCAATTCCAGAAGATAACCCTGTTGGTTCTTATCGCAAAAAGTTCGTATTGCCTACTGACTGGACAGGCAAGGAGGTTTTTATCAATTTAGGGGCTGTAAAATCGGCTTTTTATATCTATGTAAATGGTCGAAAAGTTGGCTACGGAGAAGACTCAAAATTAGAATCAGAATTTGATATTACAGAATACGTTCACGCAGGGGAAAACGTGATAGCCTTAGAAGTTTATCGTTGGTCGGACGGTTCTTATCTCGAATGTCAAGATATGTGGCGAATTTCTGGAATTGAACGTGATGTTTATCTTTATGCTACGCCAAAATTAGATTTACGAGATTTCAGAGTTACTTCTATTTTAGATAATACATACCGCAACGGGCTTTTTACACTTAGTGCAGACATTCAAAATTATTCTTATTATGATTCACCCGTGACGGTTTCTGCGGAGGTATTGGACATAAATGGAAATGCCATTTTGAAATTAGAAAACCCGAAACCAGAAAGCGTTAAAGGTGCTGGCAAACAACAAATTACCCTAAAAGGAGAAATCCCAAATGTGGCTCAGTGGTCTGCCGAAACACCAAATTTATACGCTTTGGTTTTGACATTAACCGACAAAGAAGGAAGGATTTTAGAGGTTATTAAACGTAAAATTGGCTTCCGTACATCTGAAATCAAAAATGGACAGCTATTGGTTAATGGCAAGCCTATTTACATCAAAGGGGTCAATCGCCATGAACATGACCCTGTGAGCATTCACGTAATGTCGGAAGAAAGAATGTTGCAAGATATTCAGTTGATGAAATCCTTGAATATCAATGCTGTGAGAACTTCTCATTACCCTAATCATCCACGTTGGTACGAACTATGTGATGAATATGGCTTGTATTTAGTAGACGAACCCAATATTGAATCGCACGAAATGGGTTATGGTTTAAGTCAAACATTGGGTAATAACCCTGTTTTCCTGAACTCTCATTTAAGACGCACCCAAAGAATGTTTGAGCGTGATAAAAATCATGCTTCTATCATTATTTGGTCATTAGGAAATGAAGCTGGCAATGGCTGGAATTTTTATAATACTTATACATGGCTAAAAGAACACGATTCTACTCGACCTGTACAATATGAAAGAGCAGAATTGGAATGGAATACCGACATTGTTTGCCCGATGTATCCTGACATTGAAGCGATGGAAAAATATGCTCAACGCTACAAAGACCGCCCATATATCATGTGTGAATACGCCCATGCGATGGGGAATTCAGTCGGAAATTTCAAGGAATATTGGGATATGATTGAAAAATATCCAAACCTACAAGGTGGTTTTATTTGGGACTGGGTTGACCAAGGCGTCATCATTGAAAAAGCAGGTAAGAAAATCTATGGCTACGGTGGCGACTGGGGTGCGAAGGATATTAATTCGGATAAAAATTTCTTGTGTAATGGATTAGTTGGGCCAGAACGTCAGTTACATCCACACGCTTTTGAGGTAAAAAAAGTCTATCAAAATATTAAGATAGAAAACGTTGGGCTGAATCAGATTGAGGTAAAAAACACCTTTTCTTTTAGAAATTTAGATAATTTCTCACTATACTGGTCAATCCTTGAAGAAGGCGTTGAAATTGATAAAGGAAAAATTGAGAACCTTACTGGTATAGAGGCAGGCAAAATGAAGATTTTCACTATTTCTCCAAGGTCAGGGTTAAAAACAGGGCGGGAATATTTCTTAAATGTTTCTATAAAATTAAAGTCGCAAGAACCATTATTAGCGACTAATACAGAAATGGCTTATGAGCAATTTCCATTGAACATTTTTAACCGTCCAGTGCCAAGTTTGATAATGAGCAAAAGTTCTACTGTAAGTGAAACAGGTTCTAAAATTACGGTTATTGGTGGAGATTTTACGATTGTTTTTGACAAAGAAATTGGCACAATTAGTTCATTTATCAAACAAGGAGTTACGTTAATTAAAAAAGGCCCAATGCCTGATTTTTGGCGTGCCGCTAATGATAATGACTTTGGAGCAAATACACAGAAAAAATCAAGAGTTTGGTTAAAAACGGGTAAAATAGAACCCGTTTCTGATGCTAAAGTATTTGTTATAAGTGGTAATCCACAAATCATTTTCACAAAGAAAATGCTTAATGGTGATGCCCTTTATACAACAACCTACGACATAGATGGTGACGGGAATATCAAGATTAAAAACAAATTTGATGCCTTAAAAGGAAACTATCCGATGATGCTCCGTTTTGGAAATCAAATGGTTTTACCAAAAGAATTCAATAATATAAGATGGTATGGACGTGGGCCCCATGAAAGTTATTGGGACAGAAAAGCAAGTGCCACCGTTGGGCAATATGAAGGCAAAGTAGAAGACCAATATCATGCTTATATCCGCCCACAAGAGTCTGGAAACAAAGCGGATGTGCGTTGGGCAAGTTTAACCAATAATAAAGGTAGAGGATTGATGATTTTGCAAGACACTAACTATTTGAATATAAATGCCATCAATCATTCACAAGAAGACCTTGACCCTGCCGAAGACAAGGCTCAGTATCATTCTGGAGATTTAATTAGCAGAGAAGAGGTGTATCTTAACGTAGATTTACAACAAACAGGTGTAGCAGGTATAGATTCGTGGGGACATTTGCCTTTGGAAAAATACCGCTTGAATTACAAAAACTACGAATATACATATTGGCTTAAACCAATTGCTGTGATTGAGAAAAAATTATAAATCTGATATAACTATGAAAAAAACACTTTTATGCTTGTTGTTTATCGCCAATACAACCGTTATTTTTTCTCAGAAAAAAACCGAAACAAAAGAATGGTTTTCTATTTTTAATGGGAAAGATTTATCAGGTTGGGATATTAAAATAGCAGGGCAGCCCTTGAATGATAACTATAAAAATACATTCAGAGTAGAAGACGGCGTGATGAGAGTCATGTATGACCAATACAAAACTTTTGACGACAAATATGGTCATATTTACTACAAGAAGCCTTTTTCGTATTATATTGTAAGATTTGAATATCGCTTTACGGGAAATCAAACACCTGGAGGAGCTGTTTGGAACAATAGAAATAGTGGCATTATGGTACACTCACAATCAGCACAAAGCCTAACATTTGAGCAAACATTCCCGATGTCTTTAGAAATGCAATTATTGGGTGGCTTAGGCAAAGGAGAACGTCATACAGGAAACCTATGTTCACCAGGAACACAAGTTTATATGCAAGGTAAACGTCGCCCTGACCATTGTATTGACTCAGACTCAAAGACTTACGATGGGGACCAATGGGTGAAAGCAGAAGCTATCGTTTTGGGAGATTCGGTGGTTCATCATGTCATTAATGGAGATACCGTTTTGACCTACCATAAAACACAAATCGGTGGAGGATTTACTGGAGGACAACAAGACTGGGAGTTTTCTAAGATGGATAAAACTGCCATTGAATATTGGAAGAAAAAAGACGCAACTGCTTTAAAGTCAGGCTATATTGCCCTTCAAGCAGAAAGTCATCCGATTGATTTCAAGAATATAGAAGTGCTAAATTTGATAGGATGTACCGACCCCAAAGCCTTAAATTACAAATCTTATTTCGTTAAATCAGACAAATCTGCTTGTCATTATAAAAAGAAAAAGGTTTAGGGATTTCCTAAACCTTTTTCTCATTCTTCGGGTCTTTTACTTCTTGATATTCGTTTACCTAATACAACAGCGGTATCTTTTTCTTTGAAATAAACGCTGTCTTCAATATAACTTGCGAATGCTTCTCTATACGTATCTCCAATCGGAATTCTCAATACTTTATCCAAGACAACTTCATCACCTTCAATGCCCGTTATTTTATCCTTAGAAATGATAAATGAGCGATGAATACGCATAAATAGTTCGGAAGGTAAACGTTTTTCTAAATCTGACAGTGTAAGATTTGTGGTAATTCTATCGCCATGAGTAGTAATAGAAGCATACGTTTTTTGAGCTTCCATAAAGATTACATCACGGTATAATACTTTATGAAACTTTCCTTTTGCGTCAACTTTAACAAAAATATATTCTTCTTTTTTGGGCATTGGTTCCAGCTCAGGCTCTTCAACTGGCGAATCTACTAAGGTCATTTCAAAAGGCATTTTGCTTACTGCTTTCAAGAACCGTTGATAACCAAAAGGCTTTACTAAATAATCTAAAACCCCAAACTCAAAACTCTGCAACGCATATTCCTGATAGCCTGTAGTCATAACGAACTTCACTTTGCCTTCAAAAAGCCCTACCAAGTTTAAGCCATTCATGCGTGGCATTTGAATATCAGCAAATACCAAATCCACTTCTTGAGATTGTAAAATACCCACCACTTCCATCGGATTTGTTGTAGCTGCTACCAAATTCAGGAAAGGCGTATCTTTAATATAATCTATCATGATGTCCAAGGCAGCCTGTTCATCATCTACTGCAACGCAATTAATCATTTTTTTATTAGGTTAAAATCCACTGTAAAAGTTACAATATAATCTTCTTCTCCATTTTCTGATTCTAAAGAATAGCCCTTATTTTTATACACGGTATCTAATCTTTTTATAATATTTTTGATTCCAATTCCTGTATTTCCTCTATCCATAATTTGTTCAGAATGAGGGTTTTTTAGATTATGAACAATAAAGACAAAGACTTCATCTATTAAACTTGCCCTAATATTCAAAGGGAAATTGGGGTCATCAATAAGTCCATGTTTGATAGCATTCTCTACTAAGGTAATCAATACCATTGGTACTATTCTATGCGAGCCAAAATAGCCTTCTTCGTCATAATCAATATAGGCATTGTCTTTATTACGTTGTTTATGCAGGTTTAAATACTGTTGTACAAAATCAAGCTCTCCTTTCAAATCCACTTCATCTTCTTGCAATTTGGTACTGGTAGCATACCGCATCATATCGGCAAATTCAATAATAATATCTCCAGCCTCTCTTGATGCACCACGCACTTTGCTATAAATCATGTTTAAGGTATTAAACATAAAGTGTGGATTAATCTGAGAACGTAAAAATGCCATTTCTGCTTGTGCTTTTTCCTTCGCTAAGATAGCATTTTTCTCTCTCTCTTCAGCAAGCTCTAATTCTTTTTTTGCAATGGCATTTTTTTGCTTGGCTATTTCTTTTTGTTGTTGTATTGCTCTGTGGGCAAAATAGTAGCCAAGACTAAAGATGATAAAATTACTTCCCTGAGAAATACCAAGCGAAATAGATTTATTCATTGTTGTTCCCATATCTTCCAAACTGATACCAAGTTTGACAAAAAGAAAGAAGTCCAAAAAATATCTATAAGTTAAGTACAATATAATACTTATTGTAAACGCAAAAATCAGTTGTGGTATCTTTTGTCTTTTTAAATAACGTGGCAATATCAACAGCGCATTTGCATAGAAATAGCAAATATCACCGACTCTGTACAAAATAACTTCCGCAACATATTTATAAGAAAAAGGAATTTTATAGAAATAACTAACTAAAAAACCATAATAGGTTATATACATTACCCATACTAAAATATGTTTTTGTAAAGTTGTATTGAATGTGGTTTTATAGGACATTTTGAGTTATAAGTTTTAATAAAATAGTCTTACTTTTTCATATAAATCAATGAATCAGATATTGGGATTGTTAATCGACCATTTGAGACGATATTATTTTCACCTCCTCGGATGGAGCGTAATTTTGAATCAAATAAGTTATCAACCAAATCTCAAAAAATAAAAATCATGAAAAACGCTCATAACACTGGAAAATTAATTGTATCTAAATCAACCGTAGCAACTTTTCAAAGCTCAAATATTAAGGCTGCATACACAAGCATTATTAACTCTCACATTGATGCTCATCAATACACAAGTATCATTAATTCTCACATTGATTAGTATAATCGATACCCCACAAAAAAACTCCCCCTCATACGTATTATTAAATACAAGCAAGAGAAGGAGAATTTTGTAAAGCTATTAGTTTTTTCTTAGAAAGAAAAATGTACTTGTGCTTTTTAAATTATCAACCAAATCCCCAAAAATAAAAATCATGAAAAACGCTCATAACACTGGAAAATTAATTGTATCTAAATCAACCGTAGCAACTTTTCAAAGCTCAAATATTAAGGCTGCATACACAAGCATTATTAACTCTCACATTGATGCTCATCAATACACAAGTATCATTAATTCTCACATTGATTAGTATAATCGATACCCCACAAAAAAACTCCCCCTCATACATGTTATTGAATACAAGCAAGAGAAGGAGAATTTTGTAATGCTATTAGCATTTTTTTAGAAAGAAAAATGCACTGATGCTTTTAAAGCAAAAGATTGTGGTAAATCACCACCTGGTGATAGATGGTCAAGATAGGTTAGGCGATGAAATGCCTGTATTCTGAAAATCTTAAAAATATTATCTATTCCGTAACCAACCTCTACGTAAGGAATGTTGGGATCGAGGGCAGAGAAATTATATCTTGGACGTAACATCTGATTGCCATTTTTATCAACCGAATGTCTCGGATTAATAACAGGGATAGCCTCTTTCATTAAATCAAGGTTGGATACTCTCTGACTGCCAAATAGTACGTTTGCTGATGCAATCAAACGCCATTTGAGTTGTCGAATGGCTGGAATACGGTTAAAAAGTAAGCCTTCAAAATTATGATTATAATTTAGTGATACAAATTTGTCACTTACAAATTCAAAGAAGTGCATTGTATTGAAGGCAGCTCGGTTATAAAAAAAAGTTTGATTTCCTAAGTGTGGAAATAAAAGTGGAGCGGGCAAATCTGAAGGTATATATCCAGCTTGGATGGTATAATCAGAACGCCCAAATGAACCCAGTCTAAATGATTGGTAAATTTTAGCTGTGATTTTGTCATAATTAAAATTACTGCCTAATACACCTTTTATACCGTGTTGATACGCAATTGAAATGACGGGAACTCTTTTTGTTCCTAATGAAATACGCTCATTTCCGTCCATCAGAAAAGTCTCATTCTTAGCAAAACGTGCTTCTATGGTTACAAAACTATCATCGTAGCCATCAAGAGTTGGAGATTTTGCACCCAAATCTGGTTGAGTTCTAAATTGAAAATCAAATAGTGGGTCAAAATTTCGAGTTGTGAAAGCAACATTGAAAGATAGCCCCTTTGTAGGTTCTGTCTTTAAGAAAAATTCGCTTTCTCTGCGATAGTACGCTCCTGTAAAACGTCCCCAACGAGTAAATGCGTAGAACAGTTTATTATCTCCTATCTGTTCAGGAGTAAGTCCAATACGTTCAAGGTCATAACTATGTTTTATTCCAGCTACAGTCCAGTGGCGGCGAGACAATATATAATCTACTTCTCCTCCGTATTTAAAAACTAAATCTTTTGTACCAAAGCCAACCCAGCCTTTTAGTATCCAATTTTTATCAAATCCTGCTAAAGTTTTGCCCCCAAACCGTGTACGGAGTCCTTCTTCTGAATTAACCGCAAAAAGATTAATATAAGGGCCTATCGCAAATTTATTCCCAAAACGCTTATATCCACTCGCAACGATTTCTGCAACTTCTACATAAGTTCTCACAATCGGAACATTTCTTACCGTATCAATCAACTTTGCAGCAAGAATATCTTGAGCTGACAGTGATTCATGGCGAGCATTTAGCCAAAAATTAGGGTCAGGTTCTTTTGAATCTTCTGCAACCTCAACAGGCAAATCATAAAACGCTAAGTCTTTGGGCTGATTGACTACGAAGTTTTTATTAGAAATATACATTTTCAATAGCATTCCCGCTGAGTTTTTAGAAATTTCGGCTATGTCTATTAAAAAACGGGTTTTGGCAGGCAACCAAGCTCCTTCTGGTGTTTGTTCTAACTCCTGAGAAATCTTGATTTTATCAATAAAGTTGATATTAGCTTGCTTTCCTACGGTAGCATCTATTTGTACGAGTGCATACGAGGTGGTGTCAATATACGCCTTTCCAACAAAGACTAAATCTTTATCATTTTTAGGGTCAAATTCCATTCCGTAGCAAACATGACCATCTATATCTGTGGTATCTGCGATGTACCATGAATATGTCCCTTTCCAGTTATTCCCAACTGGTGAAATAATATCTTTACCCAAAAACGGCACGTAATTGTCGTAGAAATCATAGTTTGCAAAAATATTTCCTCCTACTAATTGCGAAATAAAACTGCCTTCCTTTACCCCTACTCCTTTAATGTTGTTTTTCTGAACAATTTCTTTCTTACGGTTTGGCGTTTCACGGAAGTAGAATTTTGAGAGTGTTTCAGAAATAAACGTCGGGATAACGGCTTTTCCATCCTCTCCTGCTATCTTTTCAAATTTTTCAATAGCTCCTTGAATTTGCTTCATCACCTTTTTTTCCTTGAATTTTTCGGAAATATTGTCCACGTCCAATTCCATTTTTGAATATGAATCATACTCAAAAGCGGTCAAACGTTTGCGGTCGTTTTTCTCTGCATTTTCACGAAGTTTTCTTAGAATTTTAAAAGCAGGATTCTCTCCAGAATAAACCACAACTTCGTCTAAAGACTTGGCTTCAGCTTGCATCTGAAAGTCAATCGTTTGCGTTGTTGCAGTTCTATCAAGAGCCTTTGTTTTTTTCTTATAATTAACGGTACTCACATAAATTGAGTCAGATAAAAACTTAGTTTTAATAGTAAAAATCCCTTCAAAATTTGTCTGAGCACCTGCATTTAACCCTTTTAAACCAACTGATGCAAAGGGCAAAGGGTCGCCATTTTTAGCATCGGAGATTCGTCCCGTAATGACATATTGGGCAAAAGTCGTTTGGTGTACAAAAGCTACTAAACAGTACGTAATTAGTAGCCTAAAAAGTTTGTTATAAATCATTCTATTTTAAAGAGTTTGTAAGCAATTTTGGGGTTTTTATCGAAGATAATAGCTTTCGATATATTTTACAATTTGGTCGTACTTATCAGACACTTTATCTACACATAACCCCTATGCTCTTTTGTAACGAAAAAGATATTAATTTGGGTATTATTAACATTATTTTTTTTCTATCTCCTGTTTTTTTCTAAAAAAATTGTACTCCAAAACATTATTTCAAAAATGCTACCAATTTCTGAAAAGCCCTTGCACGGTGAGAAATTTCCCCTTTTTCTTCTAAAGACATTTCGGCAAAAGTTTTATCAAAACCTTCTGGCATAAAAATAGGGTCATAACCAAATCCATCCGTTCCTCTCAACTCTTCTATAATTTGTCCTTTTATAATTCCTTCAAATTGGTGGTATTCTCCATTCTGAAAAAGGGTTATCACTGTTCTAAATTGTGCAGAACGGTCTGCTTTGCTCGATAAATTCTTTAAAAGTAAATTTATATTATCTGCATGAACACGTTGCTCTCCTGCATAACGTGCTGAGTAAACTCCTGGTTCACCTCCCAAAGCTGATACTTCTAAACCAGAATCGTCAGCAAAACAGTTTACCTGATAATGGTCATAAAGATATTGGGCTTTTTGCAATGAATTTGCCTCTAAGGTATTCCCTGTTTCGGGTAATTCTTCAATACAGTTAATATCTTTTAGACTCAATAAGTCAAAGCTATCACCCAGAATAGCTTGTATTTCTTCTAATTTATGGGCATTATTGGTTGCGAAACAAAGGCTTTTTTTCATATTTTAAAACGGAAAAAAGCCCTCTCAGTTACGAGAAGGCTTTTTTTGATTATTTTCTTTCTTATACTAATTACTTTACACCTGTTACTTCTATCTCAAAAAGTAATGGCGAATATGGAGGAATATTATATAATTGAGTGGAGTTATTAAAACTTCCATTAGTTCCATAGCCAAGTGATGACGGGAAAATAAATGTTCCTTTATCACCCACTTTCAATAGTTTTGTTGCTTCTTCAAATCCTGCAACAACAGCATTCTGCCCAACTATAAATGAAAGGCTACCTTTATCAAATTGGTCTATATTGACAAAAAAGCCATTTGTATCCCTTGTGCGATTTAAAAATAATAATTTACCTGTGTAGTTTACTGTCACCGTTTTTCCAACTTTTACGGTATCACCAGCAGCACTTACTTTAGTGATTAGATATTGCAAACCCGAAATTGTTTTTTTGATATTTTGTCCTGCCAATTTATCCGTCACATATTCAGATATTTGTTCGGTTTCGTTACGAGTTGAAAGCAATTTAGCATTCAACACAGTCGGTTCAGACAATTGATTTGTTGATGGAAATACTATCGTTCCAGACTCTCCTTCTTTCAAATACTGTACTACGTAATTTAGCAAGCTGTTATAACCCAAATATGGATATGCCTGTGGTATTTTTTGGTTAGTAGCGGTGCTATCCAACATTGTTCCGTCCAGTTTGGTATACGTGTAATATAACTTTACATATTCAGTGGCTACTGGTACTCGTCCTGTGGCATTTTTAGTTGTTACTGCATAAAAAAGACCGTTGGCATCTTTGGTAAAATTCATTCCTTTTGATGTACCATAAGCCGTAATTTTAGCTAATGTTTCGGCTGATATATCTGTACTTGGTGCTACATCAGCAGTGGCACAACTCAATACAAGACCTATGAGACTTACTAAAAATATATAAATGAGACTTCTGTTCATAATTAATTGTGTTTATTTATCTTTCATTGCAACGATTTCAATATCAAATATTAAAGGGGACTCCCCAGGAATTTTACTTCCACTTCCTGTTCTTCCATAACCCAATCCAGACGGGAAGATTAAAGTTGCTTTTTCTCCAAGTCTCATTTTGGCGACCCCTGTTGCAAACCCTTGTACAAGTGAGTTTGTTCCCCCTACTGTATAGTTCAAAGAATCGGTTCTACTAATATTACTATCAAAAACATACCCATTCAAAAGCCTTCCCGTATATTTTAGTTTAGCTACTTTGCCTGCTATCAAATCTGCCGCACCGTCTTTAACTCTGATATATCTAACGTAATTGGTGTATCCAGTAGAGGTACTAACTACTGCTACACTCTCAGTTACATTGATTTTACTTTGGTTTACATAGCTATCAATATTTTGCTCTTCTCCGTAGGTTTTGAAAAATGAAATATCACATCTTACTGGAGAATTCGCAGGTAAATTAGGGAATGCTTGGGCATCTCCTGCTAATTCTGAAGGTAATATAAATGTTGCTTGCTCACCTTCACGCATTTGCGGAAGCATCTTCAAAAAGATATTGGTATTAGAACCATTATAAAAAAACTTAAATGGTTGATTTTTAAGAACAGATGAACTGTCAACCTTAAAATCATCTAATCTTGAAATGACATAATGCAAACGCACTGTATCACCCAAAACCATCAGTCTGCCATTTGGATTTGACTTTGTGATGGTATAATAAATACCATTGGTAGCTTTTTGCATCGTTAGCTTTTTTGTGCTAATGTATTGCTGAATTTTGGCATCATTTTGCTGAATGACAAGGTCATCTTCCAAAACTACCTTCGAGAGACAAGCACTTAATGATGCGACTAAAGCCCCAAACATTAAAATTTGTAATAATCTGATTTTCATTATACGTTCTCGGTGACGAGAGTCAATTTTAGTGTTAAAAACAAACGCAAAATAACAAAATTGATTGTGAAGATTGGCGTTAATAATTGTTAAAAAGAAAAGGGAAGAGGTTGTGAACTTAAGGAATATTTAATTATATGAAATAACTAAGTCCTAAAACCCAAAACCTAAACCCCTATAAAACTATTGTTCCGCTGGCTTGAAATCTAACAATTCAACTTCAAATACTAAAGGAGTGTTTCCTGGGATTGGACCGCCACCTTGTTCTCCATAACCAATTGTTGGAGGAATTAAAAAGGTTGCTTTTCCGCCTTTTTTCATTAACATCAATGCTTCGTTGAAACCTGGAATCATTCCGCCGATTGGCATATCAATTCCTTTATTTTGGTCAAAGATTTTTCCATCTAAGAATTTACCCACATAGTTACACTTACAAACGTCTCCGTTTTTAGGGCTGCTACCTGCTCCTTCTTTTGCCACCGAATACTGTAAACCTGAAGCGGTAGCCTTGAAAGTCAATCCTGATTTTTTAACATAATCAGCCATTAATTGTGGTAACTGTGCCTTACGAGCATCTGCTTCAACCTTTGTTTTTGCTTGTTCAGCAGCCATATCTTTTTCAAATTCAGCTTTTGTCTGCACTTTCAAGATTTTAACTGAATATTTGATGTCTGTACCTTTTTTCAAGAATGCAGGTAATTGACCGCCCGCTTTAGCGATTGAATCAACTGGAACATAAATTGTTGCACTATCACCAACTGACAATAAACGTAATCCATCTTGCAATGAACCTTTGTAACCAGCCTGACCAATAGGTTGAACCATATCACGAGCAGGCTTTGTTACATCAATTGATTCTTGAAGTAGTGAATCTGAACTTGTTTTAATACGAATTAAAAAAGAAACGATATCACCTTCCTTTAATTTTTTAGCTTTATCGTCATGGTTATGAATTTGGATTTTTACACCCTCTTTTACTTCTACACGATTTTTGTTACAGCCTACCAATACACTGGCAGCAAGCATTACTACACTTAGTTTTTTTAACATTTTTTTGTTTATTATTCGTTAGTTGTTTATTACTGGTTATCTGTTATTGATTACTGGCTATTATAGATTGGAAAGCAGTAACTAATAACTAACTCTTCACCGCTAAAAGGCTTTCTTGATATTCTGGTAAAATGCTTAATAGTTTTTCTACTGTTCCCCCAAGCCCGATTCCTGTTGTTTTTCCCCCTGAGGCATTTTTATGCCCACCTCCATTAAAGTGTTTTGAGGCTATTTGATTAACCGCAAATTCTTCAACTGAACGGAAAGACATTTTCACTGCTTCGGGTCTATCCACTATTATTACAGACATGACAACTCCTTCAATTTGCAAACCATAGTTTACAATTCCTTCGGTATCACCTGTTTGTGAATTAAATCTTTTCAATTCTTCTGACGTTACGGTGAAATAGGCAACTCTGTATTCTGGAAGAACTACTAACTTTTCGGACAAGACATATCCTAAAAACTTCATTCGCTCCATCGTTGAACTGTCATAAATTCGTCGGTGAATAAGATTGGTATTTACACCCAATTCCATTATATCAGCCGCAATACGATGCACCGCAGGGGTAGTGCTTGGATGACGAAACGAACCTGTATCAGTCATAATTCCTGCATACAGGCATTCGCAAATCTCAATATCCAACAAATCTTTATCGCCCAATAATTCAATTAATTGAAAAATGAGTTGAGCCGTTGCTGCGGCTTTGGTATCATGATAAACAAATTCAGCAAAATCTTCGGGGAAAGTATGATGGTCAATCATCACTTTTATTGCCTTTGATTGTCTGACGGGTTCAGCCATTGCTTCTATACGTGCTAAAACCGAGAAGTCGAGACAAAAAATAATATCAGCATTAGCAATGGTATGATTTGTCTTTCCACGAAGTCTGTATTCTTCATAATTAACAACTTCATCATTGCCCGCCATCCAAGCGATAAACTTCGGATAGTCAGAAGGAGTAATGACCGTAACATTATGTCCTTTCTTTTTGAGATAACCCGCTAAACCCAACGATGAACCTAATGCGTCGGCATCAGGTTTAAAATGAGTTGTAATCACAATGTTTCGGGGCGTATTGATTAACTCTCGAAAGGCTTCCAGATTTTGCATTTGTTTTGATAGCGGTTATGATTAATAGGTGGTTATATCAATTTTTTTGTACATTACCAATCCAATAATCTAAAACCAAAAAATGAAGAACAAAGTTAGGGAGAAATCTTCATAAAAAAGACGCCAACGTTTCTAAAACCGTTCAGGTTACGTAATTTTGTAAAAAAATTACACATTACAACTAAAAGACCAATTCATGGCTACTAACAGAACATTCACGATGATTAAACCTGATGCGGTTGCAGACGGTAATTCTGGGGCAATTATTAAAATGATTGAGGAGGCAGGCTTCCGAATCGTGGCAATGAAGAAAACCTTATTGACTGAAGCCCGTGCGGGAGAATTTTATGCAGTTCATGCTGAAAGACCTTTCTATGCAGGTTTATGCGAATATATGTCTTCAGGAGCAATTATTCCGATGATTTTGGAGAAAGAAAATGCCGTAACTGATTTTCGTAAATTTATTGGAGCAACTGACCCTGCAAAAGCTGAGGAAGGAACTATCCGTAAATTATTTGCCAAATCATTAACTTCAAATGCCATTCATGGTTCTGATTCTGATGAAAATGCTGCGATTGAAGGTTCTTTCTTCTTTGCTGGTTTAGAACAGTTTTAATATTATCAGTTACAGCAGGCGGCGTTCCGCTTATCAGTTATCAGTTATCAGTTATCAGTTATCAGTTTAAAAGATGATTTCTTGGATTGAAGTTCAATAATCATTTTATAATTTACTGATAATTGATAACTGTTTATTGAAAACTGATTACACTTTATCTTTATCGTAAGCATCTGAATCTCCCAAATCTTCTCCTATTATCTTTCCTGCCACTTTCTTAAAACTTCCAAAAAGATTCCAACCTCCACTTTTTTTAGGCTCTGCTGTTTCTTTTTTTCCTGTATTTGCACTACTCGCTACGGGTGCAACGGGAAGAGCAACAATAATTGGGGGAGCATCTTTACGTAACTCTTTGTAAATATCTTCTCGCTCGTCAATATCTTTGATTCCTTTCCAAACCAAACCAACAGCCGTTGCATAAGTTGGGTTTTTAATTTCTTCGGTAAAGGTTTTACCTAAGTTTTCGTTGGGATGACCGATTCTTACATCTCGCCCAGTTACACGCTCAAATAGTTCACCAATATACGACATTTGCACGCTTCCTCCTGTAAGGACGATTCCACAGTTCAAGCGGTTTCCGTAACCGCAACGACTGATTTCAGCTTCTACTAAGGCAACGATTTCTTTTAGTCGTTCCTCGATAATTATTCCAATATTTTTTACCGAAATTGTCTTGGTTTTACGTCCATTAATTCCTGGAATAGAAACAACTTCCTCCACAGGAATTTCATCAGCAATAGCACAGCCAAATTTAATTTTCAGTTGTTCTGCGTGTTCAGTGGATACTCCACAACCTTGCTCAATATCTGCCGTGATAGAATCTCCTGCAAATGGCATTACAGCAATATGACGGACAATCCCTTTGTGAAATATGACAATTTCGGTCATGCCACTTCCAATATCTACCAAACAAACGCCACTTTTCTTTTCTTGAGGAGTAAGTACCGCTAAAGATGCCGCCAACGGAGAAAAGACTAAGCCGCCCTCTATTTCCATTTTGTCTTTGGCACTTTCAATACATCTTTTAGTTTTATCAAATTCTACCTGTGGTGATGTTATCATCATAAAATCACCTTGTAGTTTTAATCCACTAATACCTACGGGGTCGTAAATATTGCCGATTGTATCCACAAAATATTCCTGCGGAAGTGTATGTACGATGGCATTGCCTTTAGAAATAAAGGTGCGTTTGGCATCATTCGACACTTGGTCAACGTCGGTTACGGTAACTTCTTCACCTTCTGTTTGACGAGTGATTGCTGAACGATGTTTTACGCTATGAATATTAGGTCCTGCAACACTGGCAAAAACACCTCTAATATGAATATTTGCTTGATTTTCAACTTGCTCAATGGCAGATTGAACAGCTTCAATTGTCCTATTGACATTCAAAACGACACCTTTGGATACGTGTCCAGTAGTATCCGCTTTTCCCAAACCAAGTATTTCCAGCTTGCCCAAATGGTCAAGTCTGCCCGCTACGACATTCACTTGCTTACTGCCTATGTCAAGTCCTACAATTATTTCACTCATGGGAGGGTAGTTTTTTTAATGATGAGAGGTAAATGATGAGTTAAAAGTAGAGACATTCATCAACCACTCATAATTTATCACTCCAAAACTTATTCACAAACAATCTGATTTCTATATTTAACGCTAATTTTTTTATATTTATCCCAACCTTTTGATGGTAGGATTTCTTTATACAATATCTTCAATTTCTTAAACTTTGCTTCAATGTCAATACCCATTCCAAATTCTATTTGGTGATTACCGATTTCGGGAATAAGGGTAATGCCTCCGTCGCTTTCCACCATTAATTGTGAGATTTGTGCTTTCCAGAAAGCGTCTTCATTTATCGCCTTGATGAGGTCGAGAATGGGTTTACTTTTAGGCTCTTTCAAGCTCTGAACTTGGTCAAAATAATTACCTGACAATAATAAAGCTCTTACGGTATAATGTGGAGAAATTCCGATTAAATCGCCTCCTTCTGTTACGTAATCATCTGGCTTATTGTCACTCACTATTCTCGCAATTGGCGTGTATTCTTCGATATCTACGGTCAATTCGCCACTTAAATCACGGTGAACTTGACAGTTTTTGACGAGTCTATTCGCTCTGACTCTATTTTCAATTTTCTTAAAGTTTATCCTATCAAAAGGTTTCCCTTCGGGGCTATCAACAATATTTGGGGCGATTAGTGAATATATTTCTTGGGGTGTTATTAGGCGGTTTTCGTTGTTTCCAACGATGTCAACATTGATTTTTTTGCATTTCTGAAGACGGTGGATGTTTTTTGCAAAAACCACAAGTGACAGTGAAAGACAAGCTAACACTGAAAACCATATCCATTTTTTAAACTTCAGTAAGGATTTCAAGACAATCAATTGATTAATAGATTGGACTGTAAAGATGCTAATATTTTTTCATCAATGTTCCTAATCCGATTAAAACTACACGAAATTAAAAAAAAATACCTAAAACTTTATAATTTTTTATTAAAAGGGAAATTGTGGAGAGGATAGGGTTATTTCTTATGTTGAGTTTATTTCTCAATATTTCCTAATTTATGGCAAATTGTGAAATAGTAGGAACAAAAGCTACAAAAAAGCCCTCAGAAATTAATCTGAGGGCTTGATGTGTTTAAGACTAAATTTTAAAACCTAATCATAATCATTTTATCACTATACTGACCAACGAGCTTTGCGGTAGTTTCCTACTCTCTCGGCTGCTTTGGCTTCTTTAGCTGCTTCTACTTGTTGCAATTCTTCTTTTGAAGTAATTACGTAGTCTGCATACTTGCGTACACCTGTTCCCGCAGGGATTAAGTGACCAACGATTACGTTTTCTTTCAAGCCGTCTAATGTATCTGCCTTCGCACGGATTGATGCTTCTGACAATACTTTAGTTGTCTCTTGGAATGATGCCGCTGAGATAAACGAATCTGTTCCTAAAGATGCTTGAGTGATACCTTGTAAGTTTGGTTGTGAAACGGCTGGAGAAGCATCACGAACAGTTACAATTTTCAAGTCACGACGTTTTAATGATGAGTTTTCATCACGTAACGAACGTGCCGATACAATCATACCTTCTTTCATTTTCTCTGAATCACCCGCATCCATTACCACTTTCTTATCCATGATTTTATCGTTTTCCTCACGGAATAAGAATCTATCAACATTTTGTCCATTCAAGAACATTGTATCTCCTGATTCTACGATAATCACTTTTTGCATCATTTGACGAACGATAGATTCAATGTGTTTATCGTTAATCTTCACCCCTTGAAGACGATAAACGTCTTGGATTTCATTTACTAAATACTCTTGTACAGCAGTTGGCCCTTTAATCGCCAAGATGTCTGAAGGCGTAATAGCACCATCTGAAAGTGGCACACCAGCACGCACAAAGTCGTTATTTTGTACCAAGATGTGTTTCGACAATGGTACAAGATATTTACGTTCGCCGCCATCTTTAGCACGAATATAAATTTCACGATTACCACGTTTGATACCACCTAAAGTAACAACACCATCAATCTCAGATACAACTGCAGGGTTAGATGGGTTACGAGCTTCAAATAATTCCGTTACACGTGGAAGCCCCCCCGTAATGTCACGAGTTTTACCCGCTGCACGTGGAATTTTTGCCAAGATTTGTCCTGGTTTAATTTTCGCTCCATTCTCAATCGCTAAACGAGCCGCTACTGGTACGTTATAAGCTACTGGTTCGTCAGCACCTTTTACGTTAATTAAGATAGTAGGGTTTTTCGTTTTATCTTTCGATTCGATAATTACTTTTTCACGAAGTCCTGTTTGCTCATCGGCTTCATCCTTATAAGTGATGTTTTCTTCGATTGCGTCAAACTCTGCTTTACCTTCAACTTCTGAAAGGATTACAGCGTTATAAGGGTCCCAAGCACAAATCTCTTCTCCTTTTGTAATCGTCTGTCCGTCTTTTACTCTCAAATAAGAACCGTAAGGTACGTTATTGGCAATAAATACTTGTTGAGGATTATTCGCATTCAAGATTTGAACCTCACCCGAACGTCCCATTACAATATCAACTGCATTTCCTTCTGGGTCAACAGATGCTACTGTACGAACTTCTTCAAACTTGATGATACCGTCAAATTTAGCTTTAATGGCAGCATCTAACGTTACGTTTTGAGCAGTACCCCCAACGTGGAATGTACGTAACGTAAGCTGTGTACCTGGTTCACCGATTGACTGTGAGGCAATTACACCTACTGCTTCACCGATACCTACCATTCTACCCGTTGAAAGGTTACGTCCGTAACACTTAGCACAAACTCCACTACGAGTTTCGCAAGTTAATACTGAACGAATTTCAAGTGAATCAATCGCTGTATCATCTACTGAAAGAGCAGCTTCTTCACTGATTTCTTCTCCTGCTGTGATTAATAATGCACCCGTGATTGGGTCATATACATCATGGATAGAAACACGACCTAAGATACGTTCTGATAACGGTTCAATGATTTCTTCGTTGTCTTTCAACGCTGCAATCTGAATACCACGTAATGTACCACAGTCATCTTCATTAACAATTACGTCTTGAGCTACATCATGCAAACGACGAGTTAAGTAACCCGCATCGGCAGTTTTCAAGGCAGTATCGGCAAGACCCTTACGAGCACCGTGCGTTGAGATAAAGTATTCAAGTACGTCAAGACCTTCTTTAAAGTTAGAAAGGATTGGGTTTTCGATGATTTCACCTACCGAACCAGCTAAGTTCTTCTGAGGTTTCGCCATCAAACCACGCATACCACCTAACTGACGAATTTGCTCACGAGAACCACGGGCTCCAGAGTGCATCATCATAAAGATGGCATTGAAACCTTGTTTGTCATTCTCCATTTGTTTCATCAAGGTATCCGTAATTTTCGAGTTTACCTTTGTCCAAATATCAATAACTGCATTGTAACGTTCATTATCCGTGATTAGACCCATCAAATAGTTTTCTGTTACCGAGGCAACATCAGCTTTGGCTTTAATTACAAGGTCAGCTTTTTCTTCTGGAACGATAATATCGCCAAGACCCATTGAAAGACCGCCTTTAAACGCCATTTGATAACCTAATTCTTTAATATCATCCAAGAATCTTGCTGTACGAGCCACGCCTGAAATCTTGAATACTTGTGCAATGATTTGTTGTAATTTTTTCTTGGTCAACAACTCATTGATATAACCTACTTCTTCTGGAACGCAAAGGTTGAACAAAATACGTCCTGCAACAGTCTCAACCATTTCTGATTTCAAAGTACCATCTTCTTGACGAACATTTGTTTTTACGGTGATGTTTGCGTGTTTAGAAACAACGCCTTCATTCATACCAATAACAACTTCTTCAAAACCATAGAATTTCATACCTTCACCTGAAACTCGGTATTCTGGCGTATCTCTACGTCCTTTCGTTACGTAGTATAATCCAAGAACCATATCCTGTGATGGTACCGTAATAGGAGCGCCATTGGCAGGGTTCAAGATGTTGTGTGAACCTAACATCAACAGAGATGCTTCCAAAATTGCTTCCTGTCCAAGTGGTACGTGTACCGCCATCTGGTCACCATCAAAATCGGCGTTAAATGCCGTACAAGTCAATGGGTGCAATTGGATTGCTTTTCCTTCAATTAATTTAGGTTGGAATGCTTGGATACCCAAACGGTGAAGCGTTGGGGCTCTGTTTAAAAGAACAGGATGTCCTTTCATTACGTTTTCCAAAATATCCCAAACTACAGGGTCTTTTCTATCAACAATTTTCTTGGCAGATTTTACCGTTTTCACGATTCCTCTTTCAATCAATTTTCTGATAACAAATGGTTTGAAAAGCTCGGCTGCCATATCTTTTGGTAAACCACATTCGTGCATTTTCAATTCAGGACCTACTACAATTACCGAACGACCAGAATAATCGACACGTTTACCTAGTAAGTTTTGACGGAAACGTCCTTGCTTACCTTTCAACATATCAGAAAGGGATTTCAAGGCACGGTTACCTTCTGAACGAACCGCATTTACTTTACGAGAGTTATCGAATAATGAATCGACAGCCTCTTGTAACATACGTTTTTCGTTACGTAAGATTACCTCTGGAGCTTTGATTTCGATCAAACGCTTCAAACGGTTGTTACGGATAATTACACGACGGTATAAGTCGTTCAAATCTGAAGTCGCAAAACGACCACCATCTAAAGGCACAAGCGGACGTAATTCTGGTGGAATTACTGGAACCATCTTGATAACCATCCATTCTGGGCGGTTCTCGATACGAGTACCTGCTTCACGGAACGCTTCAACAACCTTCAAACGTTTCAAGGCTTCAGCCTTACGTTGTTGAGAAGTATCGTTTGCTGCTGCATGACGTAAGCTATATGACAAGTCATCTAAGTGACTACGTTTCAATAACATTTCTAAGGCCTCAGCACCCATCTTAGCGATGAATTTCTGAGGGTCTTCGTCAGGAAGTAATTGGTTTTCACGAGGCAATTTGTCGATAATGTCCAAATATTCGTCTTCTGTTAAGAAGTCCATTTTGTTCACACCGTCTTCTGCTTTCACACCCGACTGAACTACTACGTATCTTTCGTAATAAATTACTTGGTCAAGTTTTTTCGTAGAAAGTCCTAACAAATAACCGATTTTGTTGGGTAAACTACGGAAGTACCAAATATGGGCAACAGGCACAACTAATTCGATGTGTCCCATACGCTCACGACGTACTTTTTTCTCGGTAACTTCTACTCCACAACGGTCGCAGATGATACCTTTATAGCGAATACGTTTGTATTTGCCACAGTGACATTCCCAGTCTTTAGTTGGTCCGAAGATTCTTTCACAGAACAAACCACCCATTTCAGGTTTGTAAGTACGGTAATTGATGGTTTCGGGTTGAGTAACTTCTCCGTGCGAGCCTTCAAGGATTGATTCGGGCGATGCTAAAGAGATGGTTACTTTCTGGAAATCACTATTTATTTTTCTATTTTTCTTGAATGACATTTTCGTGTTTGTTTGTGTTGAAAATGGTTCTAATATTTTCAGTAAACAGTGAACAATTATTAGTAAACAAAACAATCATTACATTATTTGTTTACTAATAATTGTTCACTAAAATTACTCTAATGTAATCTCTAAAGCTAAACCTCTTAATTCGTGAATCAATACGTTGAATGATTCTGGAATACCTGGTTTTGGCATGGCTTCTCCTTTCACGATGGCTTCGTAGGCTTTTGCTCTACCAATTACATCATCGGATTTTACCGTTAAGATTTCTTGCAAGATATTAGCTGCACCAAATGCCTCTAATGCCCAAACTTCCATCTCTCCAAAACGCTGACCACCGAATTGGGCTTTACCTCCTAATGGTTGTTGCGTAATTAATGAGTATGGTCCGATTGAACGGGCGTGCATTTTATCATCAACTAAGTGACCAAGTTTCAACATATAGATAATACCTACTGTAATTGGTTGGTCGAACATATCTCCCGTTAAACCATTGTACAAATAAGTACGTCCCCATGCTGGTAAACCCGCTTCTTCTAATTCTTTAGCAACTTCAGTAGATGAAGCACCATCAAAGATTGGTGTTGCGTACTTACGACCCAATTTCTCACCAGCCCATGCTAATACGGTTTCATAAATCTGACCGATGTTCATACGTGAAGGTACACCTAATGGGTTCAACACAATGTCCATTGGAGTTCCATCTTCCAAGAATGGCATATCTTCATCACGTACAATACGGGCAACAACCCCTTTGTTACCGTGACGACCCGCCATCTTATCACCTACTTTCAATTTACGTTTCTTAGCGATATATACTTTTGCTAATTTCACGATACCCGCTGGAAGTTCGTCTCCTACTTCCAATACGAATTTCTCACGCTTATAACGACCTACTACTTCGTTACGACGAACGTTGTAGTTTTTCACCATTTGCAATAATAAAACGTTAGTATCGGTGTCTTCAGTAGCATTTTCCAAGATTAAGTCAGCAATTAAGTTTGCTTCTTCTGGAACGCTATATGAACTATCATCACGGTAAAGATTTTTCGTTGGGAATAAAGCCTCCTCGATGTTACGAGATGACATTTTAACCCCTGCTTCAATAATTACCGTTCCGAATTTGTGCTTGATACCACCCGAAATCTTATTTTCTAACAATTCTACCATTTTACCAATCATCTTTGCACGGATGGCTGTTAAGTCTTTTGATAGTTGTTTAGATAAAGCAGCGATTTCTTTCTTCGCTTTCTCACGTTCATCTTTATCTTTCTTAGGACGGCTGAAAAGTTTGGTATCAATTACAACCCCTTTCAATGATGGGGGTGCTTTTTTAGAAGCATCTTTTACATCACCTGCTTTGTCTCCGAAGATTGCACGAAGAAGTTTTTCTTCTGGTGTTGGGTCAGATTCTCCTTTTGGTGTAATCTTACCAATCAAAATATCTCCTTCTTTTACATCAGAACCTACACGAATCACACCGCTTTCATCCAAGTTTTTAACTGTTTCTTCAGCTACGTTTGGAATCTCCGCTGTTAATTCTTCTTCTCCACGTTTTGTATCACGTACTTCCAATTCAAATTCTTCAATGTGAATAGAAGTAAAAATATCATCACGTACTACACGCTCAGAAATTACAATCGCATCTTCAAAGTTGTATCCTTGCCAAGGCATGAAGGCAACTTTCATGTTACGACCTAATGCTAATTCTCCTTGTTGTGTTGCATAACCTTCGCAAAGTGCTTGTCCTTTATAAACACGCTGTCCTTTACGAACGATTGGCTTCAAGTTGATAGTTGTATCTTGGTTGGTACGACG
>JAAFIU010000344.1 GCA_013298805.1 Cytophagales bacterium
CATTTACCAAAGCAGGAATTTCAACGACGTGTCCACGAGAAAGATTTACGAAAATTACGTTATCTTTCATCATCGCAAATTCTTTTTCACCAATGATGTTTGCATTGGTTTTGCGACCATCCACGTGTAATGAAACAAAATCAGAAATGTTCAACAATTCTTCTAAAGTCTTACATTTCTTGGCATTTCCTAAAGCTAATTTATCAACGGCATCGTAGAAATGTACTTCCATTCCCAAGGCTTCGGCAATGACAGAAATCTGTGTTCCGATGCTTCCGTAACCAACTAATCCTAATTTTTTGCCTCTGATTTCGTAAGAATTTTTGGCAGATTTATCCCAAACTCCTGCGTGCATTTTGTTAGATTTGGTCATGATGTCACGGGTCAAAATAATCATTTCACCGATTGCCATTTCTACTACCGAACGAGTATTTGAATACGGAGCATTGAAAACAGCAATACCTCTACGTTCGCATTCGTCTAAATTTATTTGGTTTGTTCCGATACAAAAAGCACCAACTGCCATCAAACGACTTGCATTTGGGTGTTCCAAAACTCGCTTTGTCAAGTTGGTTTTTGAACGTAAACCCAAAATAGAAACGCCTTTGATTTTCTCAATTAATTCTTCCTCATCCAAAGCTCCTTTCAACAATTCTACCTGAAACCCTTCTAATTTAAAGGCTTCTACGCCATTTGGATGAACGTTTTCTAATAATAAAACCTTGATTTTAGATTTTGGATAAGACTGAGAGCGACTCAAACCATTGATGTATAAAAATTCGTCAAAAGAGTGTACAACTTCGTCTGCTTTATCGGTAACTTTTTGACGCTCAACATTTTCTGTGAAAGCAAAAAATTTGTTTGCCAAACCAGCTTCACGCATTTCATAGTCAGTATAACCGTCACCGATGGCGTAAATATCACCTTCGAGGTCTAAATCACGTAATAATTTCACCTTGCCTTTATCTTGCGAAAGTAAATTGGTGGCATCATAACCTGTGATATTTCCTTCTTCGTCGTAAGTGAAAGTATTAGCGAAAACATTTTCTTCTAAAACGCCCATTGAAGCCGCCACAGGAACAATAAAATCTTTGAAACCCGATGAAACGATGTAAACGTGTTTGGCATTTTCACGAATGAAGGCTTCGTTACGAGCAAAGGAATCAGAGATTTTTCCCATCAAAAACTCAATCAACTCCGTTACGTGCGAGCGATTGGCAGGTAAAAGAGCAACTCTTTCTTTCAATGATTCTGCAAAACCGATTTCGCCCGCCATCCCTCTATCGGTGATAGCCTTTATCTGACCTACAATTTTATCCTGGTCTTTATGACCTTTCAAGGCAATAACTGCCAATTCGTCAAGTCCTTCAACTTTAGTAAAAGTTGAGTCAAAATCAATAACGAAGTTAATTTCTTGTGCTGTGTTGGTTAACATTTATTTTTTAATCTTGTTTTTCTTCAATAATTCTAAAATCCTTTCATGTTAAGTGAAAGTGGTCTAACTGTAAAACCTTGTTGTTTTAATAGATTTACAAGTCCTTTTTCACCCCCTAAATGTGCAGCACCTACTGCGAAAAGTGTACTTTTTTGAGCCGCAAGTATAGGCATTTTACTCATCCAAAACTGGTTTCTATCATCAAGTAGAACTTTCTCCAAATCTGGATATATTGATTTCTCCATATTTGAATTACGTATTTTTTCTATGTCCATTTCAAAGTATTCCTTTACAACATCATTGTATAGTTTTTCTTCTGACTCAGTTATTTTATTAGTATTCTTAACTTCATTAAGCAAGATTTCTGCCTGTCTTTGCAAAGGTATTTTACGAAGTATTTTTTCTCTATCATATGAGTTTTCAAGTCCTTCTACTTTGCCTGGAAAATAGAGACTGGGAGGATAATATCCTGCTAATTTCGTTTCATAAGAACGAGTTTTCTTACATATATTTTTCACAGATAAACCAGAACCACGTATAATTAGAAATAAGGGGGTTCTATTATCAAAATCTGCAATATCCATTCTAAGAGAATCTTTGAAGAATTTTTGAATCAAATTATAGTCATTTTCAGAAAATAACTTTCGTAAAGAATAATTTTCATCTTGTACTTTTGATGCTTTAGCATATCTAATAAATTCTGCAATGCTTGTAATATCTATTTCAAAATAGACACGTTTTGTGTATGCACAAACATCTTCTAATTTTGAATCCCACTTGAAGTCTTTTTTACAAACAGTGTGTAAAGTACCAAACAAATATGAAGGTTTTTCTAATCCATTTCCTTCGATAATCCAAAGTAGAGATTGACTTTTGAGCGTGAAAGTTAATAGGAAAAAAACTAAAATAAGTAGTCCCTTTTTATTAATCGTTGTCATATTTGAAATTATTGTAGTTTTATGATTTTCGGTATTTTTCTGTAATTAATAAAGAACAAGGATGTTTTTTAATGTATTAGAGATGACTGTTCCCAACACACTGTTCTATCTACATCTCAAAAAAATGCTCAAATCCTTTATTGATTAATCCTGTCTTTATGGGTTGGTCAAATGTCCATAAATCACATTCTAATTGAATTGTCAATGCTACAAAAGGTACATCCTTTTCATCAATATCTTTACAAAGTCTGTATGCTTCGAGGTAGTTTCCAATAGAAATAATATCCTCATTTACAAAGGTTATGCGTTGTAAAAGAAGGTTTAGATATTCGTAAAACTCGTCTTCTAATTGAGTATTATTTTTAAGGATTTTCTCCTTATGTTTGAAGATTTCGACCAGTAGAAATTTTGGTGCATAAAAATGATATGACTCTTGATTCAAAATTTCACGGATATATGAGTTTTTAAGACGTAGGGCTTTAAAAACGATATTAGTATCAATAACAATACTCCTTCTATTCATTGATAAATCTACTTTTATTTTTTGCCCACCAATCTGCTTTTATATCTTCTCCCAAAGTTTCAATACTTTCATCAAAATCAAATTTATGAGCAAGTTCTTCTACTCGTAAACTTTCAAGAAGTTTAAGTAGCCATGCCTTATCAAACATTGATTTATCTATTGAAATCAAATATTTATCTTTCTGAGTATTTAATTGTATGCCTGTCATAGTTGTATTTTTTTAGACTACACAAATTTAATGAAATGTTTTCTCAACTCATCACCCACTCCAAAGCTCGCTTCTCCGACCATAAAACACCTTGATAATCAGCTTGATAAAAGCCACAATGTCCGCCCATTTCGGGGGCTTGAAAGTGAACTTTTTCTAAATGCTTTGCTTTCTCAAAAGGAAAACAGTCTTTCGAGAGAAAAGGGTCATTTTGGGCATTGATGATTAGCGTATGGATGGCGATTTTATCCAAAAAGTATAGCGAACTATTACGCTCGTAATAATCTTCGGCGTTTTTAAATCCATGTAGTTGTGAAGTGTAACAATCATCGAAATCTTTTAGTGTTTTGATTTTCGAGATGTTTGAAGTGTTTAATTGAAACTCAGGATAGCGTTGAGACTTTTCCTGTATTTTCTTTATCAAGGACTTGTTGAATCGTTTGGTATAAAGCCAACCGATTGTTTTACTGCTACTTGACAGGTGCAAAGGTACTGAAAAAGTTACCGCTTTTTGGACTTCTGGGTAAAGATTTTGCCCCTTTTCGCCTAAAAATTTAAGGGTCAAATTCCCACCCAAACTGAACCCAACTAAATATATTTTTTGATACCCTTTTGAAATGGCGTGTTTTATCACAAAATCTAAGTCGTCAGTTGCCCCACTGTGATAAAATCTTTTGGTTTGATTGATTTCCCCTGAGCAACTTCTGAAATTCCAGGCTAAACAATCAAAACCATTGGCATTGAATAGTTTCACCATGCCCGTAATGTATTGGCGACTTGAATCTCCTTCAAGACCATGAGAGAGTACAACGAGTGGGGGAGTAACTGAGTGATTGAGTGATTGTATTTTTGAGAAATCTAAATCCAAAAAATCGCCATCGTGGGTACTAATTCTTTCACGCACGTAATTTATACCATCGACTTTACGAAAAACAGATGGATAAATTGTTTGTAAGTGACCTTCTGGCAACCAAAAAGGTGCTTGATAATCAGCGTGTTGTATGACGGGCATTGGTTTTAAAATTAGATATGAAGTTACAGCGAATCCTTTAAATGTTCAATATTTATCAAGAAAATCAATGTTTTTTCATGGAATAGTTAAAATAAAAAGAGCAAAGACAAATTTG
>JAAFIU010000408.1 GCA_013298805.1 Cytophagales bacterium
TTTCGGGAAGAAAAATGATTGGAAATACTGACATTTTTAGACCCGATGGAGCGGTAAAAATAACTTTTAGACCGCTTTGGTTTAGAACTTTCAGATACATTGAATTGGAAATTGAAACGAAAACTGAACCACTCACCATTAATTCTTTTTATGGTTTAAAGACAGGGTATCCGTTTGAAGAAAAAGCTTCTTTTTCGAGTAAAGATGACCAATCTTTGAGTAATATTTGGAAAGTTGGCTGGCAAACCGCTCGGCTTTGTGGTGGTGAAAATTACTTCGATTGTCCGTATTATGAGCAGTTGCAATATACTGGCGATACACGTATTCAAGCCTTAATTTCCCTTTATGTTTCGGGTGATGACCGTTTAGTTCGTAAGGCTTTGATGGATTTTGATAATTCTACCATTTCAGAAGGATTAACCCAAAGTCGTTATCCTTCCAACACCACGCAAATAATTCCTCCGTTTTCATTGTATTGGGTGTCAATGACTTATGATTATTGGATGCACCGCAAAGATGATAAGTTTATCAAGTCTCTTTTGCCAAATGTGGAGAAGGTTTTGGCTTGGTACGAACGTAAATTTGACTCACAGAAAAATATGTTAGGGCCTGTTAATTGGTGGCCATTTGTAGATTGGGCTAAACCTTGGCAATGGGACGAAATGGCTGATATTGGTGGCGTTCCGAGTGGTGCTACTAAAGGAAATTCTTCAATTTTATCTTTTCAATACGCATATACACTTCGTCAGGCAGCTGCAATTTTTGAAACTTATGGACAAAAAGAAAAGTCAATTTATTACCGAACTTTAGCCGATTTAATCTCAAAATCAACGTATGAGTTGTGTTATGATGCTGAAATAGACGAAATTGCCGATACGCCCGAAAAGAAAGCTTTTAGTCAGCACGCTAACATCATGGCTTTATTGTCGAATAGTGTTCCGAAAGCGAATGAAAAGGCAATTATGGAGAAAATTCTCAATGATAATTCCCTAATTCAAGCCACTTTTTACTTCAAATTCTATCTGACACAGGCTTTGAAAAAAGTCGGAATGGCAGACCGTTATCACAGCACTTTACAACCGTGGAGAGACATGATAAATATGGGATTAACCACTTTTGCGGAGAAAGAAGAACCCACTCGCTCGGATTGTCACGCTTGGTCGGCTTCACCAAATTATGATTTTTTAGCGACAATTTGTGGTATTATGCCAGAAGCTCCTGGGTTTGAAGAAGTGATTATTCAGCCTGCTTTGGGTATTTTAGATGATGCCGAAGGGAAAATGCCACATCCGCAAGGCGAAATAAAAGTGAGTTTAAAAAGAAAAGGTAAAACGGGGATTTCGGCAGAAATTTCGTTGCCTCAAAATCTTACGGGTCGTTTTGTTTGGAATGGAAAATCAGAGACTTTAAAAGGAGGGAAGCAAACTGTTTCGGTGGATTGATAATGATAATTGACCACAGATGATACCGATTTAATAGATTTAGACGGATAAAAATTATTGAAATCATGTAAAATCCATCAAATCCGTATCATCAGTGGTCTATTGAATTACTTTTTCACACGTTTTGCTCGTTCATATTGCTTTGCCCACTGTGTATCGTAGCCCAATTCGTAAGCCGCACGCATTGGAAAATATGGGTCACGGAGCATTTCTCTGGCTAAAAATACTAAATCAGCTTTACCCGAAGTAATGATTTCATTGGCTTGTTCAGGGGAAATAATTAAGCCAACACCACCTGTTTTGATACCCGTTTGTTTCTTAATTTCCTCCGCAAAAGGAACTTGATAATTCAATTTTACAGGGATTTTTTCGGGAGCAACGAATCCGCCCGACGAACAATCAATTACGTCAACACCTCTGTCTTTCAAGATATTGGCTAACTTGACCGAATCTTCAAGCGTCCAACCATTTTCATCCCAATCAGTTGCCGAGATTCTGACAAAAAGGGGCAAATTCTCGGGAATAATAGCTCTGGCATCATCCACCACTTTTAGCAATAATTTGATTCTGTTTTCAAAACTACCGCCGTATTCGTTAGTGCGTTTATTTGCCAAAGGAGACAAAAACTCATTCAATAAATAACCATGTGCCGCATGAATTTCAATGACTTTAAAACCTGCTTCCAAAGCACGTTTTACTGCATTTTGAAAATAAAGAATAACTTTTTCAATGCCTTCCAAAGTGAGTTCCGTCGAATACGTTTTTCCATCTGCCAGAATAACAGGACTCGGTGAAAATACTTCCCAACCACCATTTTCTGGCGTTACGTAATTTCTACCATGCCACGGCTCTTGCGTACTTGCTTTATAACCTGCGTGAGCTAACTGAACGCCCGCAACTGCATTATTTTGATGAATAAAATCAGTGATTCTTTTTAATGGAGCGATATGCTCATCCGACCAAATACCTAAATCGGCAGGTGAAATTCTTCCTTCGGGAGAAATGGCAATGGCTTCACTGAAAAGTAATGCTGCTCCACCTACGGCACGGCTTCCTAAATGGACAAAATGCCAATCATTTGCAAATCCATTAATGGCAGTATATTGACACATGGGTGAAACGACAATTCTGTTTTTGAGGGTGATTGCTCTTAATTTTAGAGGGGAGAAAAGATTGGGTATCATAAAAAATTTACGTTTGTTGTAGTGAAAGAACAGACGAATGGAATTTTTAGTTTGCTAATCAATTTTTAAAATTTACTTGAATTGGTTATAAAAGATACATCCAATTTTTTTATAATTTCAATCTCAAACCGAATTGCTTTTATGAAAATAGTAATACTCAAATATCTATGTTTTCTATCTTAACTACATGGTTTATTTATTAATCATTGGGATAGGATAGCAAACATAGTATTTTAAATGTTCCGTTTTAGCGAATCATTTCTTATTTAGCTAATTCACTTACTCCATAAACTCAGGTGGTAAATTCTTTTTACTACTCACCGAAGTAATCAAAACGACGGCGGTAATTATAATTGCCCCAGAAACAAT
>JAAFIU010000406.1 GCA_013298805.1 Cytophagales bacterium
TGGTAATTTATTACTCATGGAAAGAATTAAATCGTTGGCTTTCAAGGTCATTTCGGGGGAGAAATAATGTGTTGCTACGGTTTCAAGGGTATTTTTGGCAACATTTCTCGAAATATCACCCATCTCGGAGTGCATCAAAAAGTGTGGGGCAATCATGCCGCTAACTTGATTTCATCAGGTTCATTTAAAGGTTTTATTGCCCTAAATTTTGGATATTTCTTTCTGAATTCGCCCTCCCAATCGTTATTTAATACCTTGGTTCTGGCTTGAAGTAGCAAGTGTGTTCCTTTCTTTGTCCACTGCATTGATTGCTTTTTTGAAAATCTCTTGGCTATCACATAATTGACTGTTGATTCAATAAAACTTGTAGTAATGGTTTCTCCATAGTGGTAACGGTCACTATAATTAACAATGAAATTTCGATTATTTGAAATATAGGTACGAAATTCATCGGCATAGTTATCAAAGGCTTTTAGTTTTTCATATCTATGCTTTTGTTCTTTATCTTCCTTATGTTCTTCTAAATAATCCTCTATTTCTTCCGCCTTTTGAAGTGCTTCTCCTACTTTTCCATGCCATAAATTCCATTTGATACTTGCCATAAGCTCTTGTAAATTATTCCCAATTTTATCATCTACTTTCAACATTCCTAAGACATATTGATTCAACACCGTTAATCTCATGGTGATATGAAACCAGTCCAAAATATGGGTGGATTCAGCATTAAGATAGGTTTGTAACTTACGCAAGTTATCCGCACCATCCGACAGAAAGTCCATTTTCTGATGCGGTTGCATCCCCTGAGCTTTCAAATGTTCATAGAATCTACGCTTTGATTTGGTATCATATGAGCTTACAAATCCAAAGCATTTAGCCTCTCTTTCATCGGGTACAGATTTACCTACAATTACTTCAAAAATGATTTTCTTCTCATTCCAATCCCTAATATATCCACCATCAATTCCAACGACCATTGTCCTTTCTGGTTTGGGTAATGCCCTTCTTTCATTGATGCTCCCACAATCAAACATAAACTGTTCTTCCCCAATTTCTTTTTCTTGAGACATCACTAAATCATACAAATTATTCTGAATAGTCGTGCCACTGAGAGTTTCTGAGACAGGGAGTAGGTCTTTTAATAGATTGGCTGTTTTCTCAAATGGAATCAAGCAAGCCCATTTAGTTTCAATGAATAGTAGTTCAGGTGTGGTGTGTTGTGGTAATAATTCGTTGAGAGGGCTATATGTTTTTTGCTCCGCACCTTCGGGGCTATAATATCTTGGACTTTTAAATGAAATGTCACCAAAAAGCGTTTTTAGTTTGACTACATAACTCCCCTTTTTACGAAGCTTTTGTGTTATTTTATTCTTCACAAAAGCCGTCAATTGCTTCTCAATGATGTTTTGTTGTAAACTTTTGAGAATATCTTTGGACTCAGACAAACTCATTCCGATGCTTTCAAAAGAGTCAAATTCTTTCTCAAAAGCAAAAATATCTTCGGTAGAAATAGCTTCATTTTCGGCTAATTCACAGACCAGTTGCAACTTAAATTTCATGACTCAGGTTTTTTAGGGTTCAAATAATCGTTTACTTTGCGTACTGTGTTAATGGATGTATCACAAATTTTAGCCGTCTTACGAACACTAATTCCTTGGCGTAGATTTCTAACCACCGATGGATATTTTTTTAAAAAGGCTTCTTTATTTTCAAGACTACCGTCTGGTCGTCCAAGATGTTTTCCCTGCCTACGAGCTTCCTCCATTCCTGAGAGAATTCGCTCTCTGAGGGTTTCTCTTTCCATTCGGGCAAATTCTGCCAACAAAGTAAACATGAATTGTGCGATTGGATTTCTCTTGCCTTCGGGCGGCGTTCCGCTTTTAAGGTCTCAAAACCAAAATTCTGAACATAAACGCTCACATGAAGGCTTGTTAATTCTTCTAATACTTTTAGCACTTCCACCGTTGAACGCCCTAAGCGAGAAACTTCTTGCACCAAAACTTTTTGAATGATGCCTTTTTGAGCCAATCTAAGCAATTCTTGTACCCCATTCCGTTCTTGATTATCTTTTACTCCACTAATCTTTTCGGCAATTTCTGCAACAATTTCAAGGTTTTGAGTCTTTGCCAAAGCCCTTAAATCTTCCAATTGCCGCTGATAATCTTGCTCTCTTTTAGAAACCCTAACAAATATAACCCCTTTATTCATAGCTCAAAGATAAGCACTATTATTAAATTAACCACTTGCTTAATTTGATACAGAAAATAGATTTATTCATCCTCTAAATAATCATAATAATCCTGCAAACCCCACCAAAAATGGTCCCCCCCCTTTTCTTGATACAGTTTTTTGATGGCTCGGTTAATTTTTGCTTTGTCAAATCTTTCTGAGGAAAATTTCTTGTACCAATAGGGAATCCTATCATCATCAAAATCAAAATTGGGTAATTTACCAGCATTGACTCTCTCTAAAATGTTCAATAGAGTTTCTCTAAGCCAGATAGATTGGTCAAGAATGACATCTTCGTAGGAAAAAGGTCCACCACAGTCTTCTGGTGGGCAAGCTCGTTTTCCCTCAATACAGGATGGGTGATTGTAAATAGAATCAGTTTCTTCTATTTTTTCTACTCTTATTTCGTGTTGCCAGTGGTCTCCGAAATCGTAGGTATAGGTAAATTTGTCCCCAACTTTGAAACCAAAGTCTCCGATAAATATTTTACAAGGGTCGTCGTGAAAATCCATTCCACCACTTCGTGAAATACCATAGGTCATTCCCCAAATTTTGAAGCTGTGCAAATGGTCATTATCCCAACCCATAATAATTTGAATAAGGTGGTGAAGTTGGGCAATATGGGTATCTCCTTTGACTTTAAAGCGTCTATAAATCATGGGAGAAATATTCAAAAGATAGATTTTGAAATGATAGATTGCATTTTGAGGGTCTGCAATTTCTACACGAGATTTCTTCTTTGATTTGGCTTTCATTTTTGAAGGAATTTTACTTCTTCAAGTTAGCGAAAAATCAGTTGCCCCACACTTTTTGATGCACTCGT
>JAAFIU010000449.1 GCA_013298805.1 Cytophagales bacterium
GAACTGGTTATGGCTCAGACAATTCCGTTTCAGTTTCGGGCGGAAGTGAAAGAACGCAATATTATGCTTCGGCTTCATATTTGAAAAATGAAGGAATTATCAAAGGAACAGATTTTACTCGTTACGGCTTAAAAATTAGAGTTGACCAAACTTTGGCTAATTGGGTGAAAGTTTCGGCAGGGTTGAATTATATAAACAGTTATGCTAATGAGAAAGCAAACGGTAACGTTTTTTATAGCCCAATTAACTCCATTAACATCACTAATAACATTTATGACATTACGCAACGTGATGCCAACGGTAAGTTATTGGCAGTTGAACCAACTCGTGTAAACCCACTTTCTACAATTGAAGACATGGATTTCAATCAGTCGGTGAGTCGTACCATCAGTGACGTTCAGTTTAATTTCACGCCAATTAAGGATTTGAATATTGACTTAATTATGGGGGTTGATAATTATTCTCAATTGGGAAGAAATACTATTTTACCTTACCCTTACGCAGCTATTGCGGGTGTTCCTGCATCTAACTATCCGAACGGTTACGCTGGAAATGCAACAAACAACGTAACACTTTTCAATACGGACTTAAACATTACGTATTCAAAAGAATTAACGAAAGCTTTGAAATTGACGGCAATTGCGGGTATGAATTACCAATCATCTCGTAAAGACTTTACGTCTTCAAGTGGTGAAAAATTAGTGCCGGGATTAACAACTGTTTCGGCTGCATCACAATCAATTGTAGCAGGTTACGGACTTGACCGTTTTGAAGTTGCAGGGCAATTTGCACAAGTAACTTTAGGTTTAAATAATCGTTTATTTTTAACGGGTGCGGTTCGTAGAGACGGTTCAACGTTATTCTCGCCATCACAAACTAATCAGTTATATCCAAAGGTTAGTGCCTCGTATGTGGTTTCTGACGAAGATTTCTGGAAGTCATTATCGTCTGTGGTTTCTACGGCAAAACTTCGTGCATCTTACGGAGAATCAGGTGGTTTAACGGCTATTGGTACTTACGACCGTTTCTGGCAATTTCCTTCAACGCCATACTTAGGACAGAATACCTTCGTTCCGAGTACCCGTTATGCTAACCCAGATGTTCGTCCAGAGCGTACAAAAGAAGTTGAATTCGGGGGTGATTTTGGTTTCTTAAATGACCGAATTACCTTAGGATTATCGTATTACAACCAACAAATTTCTGACTTAGTTGTGAACCGTACCGTAGCACCAAGTTCGGGAGGTTTAACCATTATTAACAATGCAGGAACAATGGAAAATAAAGGTTTTGAATTGGCTTTAGGAATTACGCCAATCAAAACTAAAGACTTGACTTGGGACTTAGGCTTAATTTATAGTGCCAACCGTAACAAAATCGTAAGTTTTAACACAGGAGAACAATTACAAGCGGTAACAACCGTAAGTGGAGCTCCAGTATTTAACATTGTTGGACAACCTGCGGGTGTATTCTACGGAGCATTCTTCGCTCGTAATCCAGATGGTTCATTCTTAAACACAACTAACGGTGCAGGTTATGTTCAACAAGACTTCGGCATTCAAAATAGTGCAGCAAATCCACTTGCTTACACTGTTTCAAGAGCGGCGAACGGACAACCATTAAGAACTGGAACAGTTGCTCTAAGAAAAATAATTGGCAATCCGAACCCAGATTATACCGCATCTTTGACCAGTAATTTAAACTACAAAAACTTAGGCTTTAGATTATTATTTGATGCAGTGCAAGGTGTTCAAGTATTCAATGCTGACAAACGTACTCGTCAGGGAGTTGGTATTGGTAATGTAGCCGAACAAGAATTGAGAGGTGAAGTACCAAGAGGCTATATTTTCTCAACGTATTTAACGGAAGAATGGCGTGTTGATGATGGTTCATTTGTGAAGTTGAGAGAAGTATCTCTTTCTTATAGACTACCAAACATCATTAAAGGTATGAGTGGATTTAAGATTTCGGCAACTGGACGTAACTTGATTTCTTGGGATAACTACAACGGTTATGACCCTGAGACAAACGCAGGTGGTAACTCTGACCGTTTACGTGGCGTAGATTTTGGTAACGTGCCAATTCCAAAAACTTACCAACTTTCTTTAACGGCTAATTTTTAATTAAAAGGTGTTAGGGATTGGGATTTAGGAATTAGCAAAGAGATATTTTAAATTTTTACCTAATTCCGCAATCGAAAGTCACCTAAACCCCGCTTAATTAACTTTCTTAAATTTAAAAAAGATAATGAAAAATATCATCAAATATATCGCTCTGGGTTCGTTACTGATTATTGGAATGGACTCTTGCAAAACCGAT
>JAAFIU010000308.1 GCA_013298805.1 Cytophagales bacterium
AGACTTAACTGATTGGGAGTATAGGGCTTAAAAACTACCCGATGATTTGGCTGTTTCATAAATCTAATTTACAAAATAACCCGTAAAAAGAAAAGAGACTGCCCTTTTGAGACAGCCTCTTTTATTTTTGGGATTCTTTGTATTTCAAATTATAAAGAAATAACAAAATCCTCCGTTGATTTTCTTACTTTTTTAGCACTTGCCAAAGGGTCATTTGCTTCGTCACGGTAGCCTAAAGGTAGAATAACAACACTTTTTAGCCCTTTTTCTGTTAAACCTAATAACTCATCTAAACCTGCGGGATTAAATCCTTCCATTGGTGTTGCATCCACATTCTCAATAGCTGCTGCTGCCAAACCAGTGCCTAAAGCAATGTAAGCTTGACGAGCCATCCAGTTGTATGCAGTTGCTTCATCTAAATTACTAATCGTTCCCTCAACAGTTGTTTTAAAACCCGCTAATGCTTCAACAGGAATACCTCTTTCAGAAGCGATTAAGTTGAAATAAGCATCAATGCGTTCTTGCGTAGGTTTATCCCAAACAGCAAAAACTAATAAGGTACTTGTTTCTCCAATTTGTGGTTGATTGTAGGCAATTGGTTGGATTTTTTTTAATAATTCTTTATCCTGAATTACTAATAAATTGTAAGGTTGTAAACCGTATGATGAAGCCGAAAGACGAATCGCTTCAACAATAGCATTAACTTTTTCTTGTGGAACGGCTTTATCGGCAACCATTCTCTTAGTGGCATAACGCCAGTTCAATTGTTCTATAAAACTCATGTTATTATTGATGTTTAGACATTAAATGTATCTACATTGTATAAAACAATTAATCAAATTATAAGTTCATTTAAACAATCTTTTGTTTAGAAATTGTAAAAATATCAAAAGACTTTTTTACTTTCGCTTCTGTATAGTATTTGAAAATATAACCTACAGATAGGTATTCTTACAATCAATTTTAGCATAAAAGAGTTTCATTGGGATAATTGTCCTTAATGAAGTAAATATTAAATAATTACATGAAGTTAGATATACTCGTGATGGCGGCACATCCAGACGATGCCGAATTAGGTTGCTCAGGAACAATTTGTTCGCATATTGCTCAAGGGGAAAAAGTTGGGATTGTTGATTTTACTCGTGGAGAATTAGGCACAAGAGGAACGCCCGAAATGCGTTTGGCAGAATCTGCTGAAGCCACTAAAATTATGGGTATTCACGCTCGTGAAAACTTGGGTTTTAGAGATGGCTTCTTTGTCAATGACGAAGAACATTTGATGAAATTAATTCGTGTTATCAGACGTTATCAGCCCGAAATTGTATTGGCAAATGCCTATCATGACCGTCATCCAGACCACATAAAAGGTTGTGAATTAGCTGTGGATGCGTGTTTTAAATCGGGTTTGAGGATGGTTGAAACCTTTGAAGATGATGGAACACCACAAACAGCATGGCGACCTAAAAATATTTATCATTATATCCAAGACCGTTATTTAACGCCTGATTTTGTAGTGGATATTTCAGATTTTTGGCAACAAAAAGAAGCGTCAGTCAGAGCGTTTAAAAGTCAGTTTTACGACCCAAGTTCGGTTGAACCAGAATCGTATTTAACTTCACCTGCTTTCTTGAAATTTTTGGAAGCTCGTAACCGTGAAATGGGACACGCTATCGGAGTAGAATTTGGCGAAGGTTTTACGAGTTATAAGAAAATAGGAGTGAAGGACTTGGGTAGTTTGATTTAGAGAACCGCAAAGACGGGAAGCCGCAAATAAAAAGTCTTTGCGTCTTCCCGCCTTTGCGGTTAAAACTACGGTGAAAGTCTATCTATTTTCCAATCCCCATTTTCCAACAAAGTATAAGCAATGCGGTCGTGGAGACGGGATGGGCGACCTTGCCAAAATTCAATATAATTTGGTACAAGTCTATAACCACCCCAATGCGGCGGTCGTGGAATTGGCTCATTGCCAAATTTTTCGATTAAATGTTTTTCTCTTTCTTCCAGAATTTCACGGTGTTCAATAACCATACTTTGGTTAGAAACCCAAGCACCAATTTGGCTTCCTCGTGGGCGACTATGAAAATAAGCGTCCGAATCTTCATCAGAAACTTTTTCTATTAAACCCTCAATTCTTACTTGACGCTCTATTTCTGCCCAAAAGAAGGTGATACACGCATTCGGATTTTCAGCTAATTCTGTTCCCTTGCGACTTAGATAATTGGTATAAAAAAGAAAACCATTATCCAGTCCTTTCAGTAAAACAACTCTGGTTGAAGGTTTATTTTCATTCGATACCGTTGAAAGTAACAACGCATTTGGTTCAAGTAATTGACTGGCTACGGCTTCGTCAAACCACTCTTGAAATTGTTCGATGGGAGTATTTGCAACATCTTGTACGTCTAAACTACCTTTGGTATAATTCTCACGGAGAGTGGCTAATTCTGTTTTTGTCATTTTATTTTTAGGGTTTACGAAGGATGAATTTAGGTTCAGGATTTGTTTGCAATTTAATACATTCTTCATTCTCAAAACCTAACAAATATCATCTAATTCCCTTTTAACATTTTAACAAAGTCGTCTTCGTATTGTTTTAGAACCTTCAATAATACTTGAAGTTCAGCGTATTCTGGTGTGCCTTTTTTGGCATTGAAAATAGCATCAGCTCTGTCCGATGCTTTTTCGTATTCGGATTCGTTTTTAATTTCTTTCATTGTTTAATGTAGCACAGGCTTTAGCCTGAATTTTTAAGCACAAAGAATACAGGCTAAAGCCTGCGGTACAATATTATGGTAAAAGATGTTGATAATCCTCACGGATGTAGGTGAAAGGGAAATCTCTCCAATGGTTTACTAAGCTTGCTTTCTTCGGATTATTGGCAATATACATAACGATAGCAGAACCACCTTTAATGAGGTGCATAATATCATAAATTTGCTTGTAATTTTTATCGGTAACTTCTTCTTCGATAGGAATCTTTTCTGACTGTAAATTTAAGTCAAAAAGAAGGTGAACGTGATTTGGCATAATACAAAAAGCTAATAAATCGTAATGTTCATGATTGTATTGATGGATTTTATTTGCTACAATTTGTGCTGCCTGAGGATTTGAAAGATACTTTTCACCATATTCAATTGAATCTAAGACGGCATCTACTCTTTGGAAGTATCGCTTTTGAGCAATGTCCAGATTCTCTTTTAGATTTTCAGAATTTTCTTCTCTAAGGATATTTGTTTTAGCGTTACGTTCTTGCTGAAGCAGCTGTATCTTCTCTTTGGGAATTGAACCATACAGACCGAATGTAATAAAGAATGTAGCTCCAATGGGTTGAATATGAGGGAGGTTTCGGGCATAGTTTGTTTTCATGTTTTAATTTTTATGTATCACAGGCATTAGCCTGTGATACATTTGATAATACTCAGGCTAAAGCCTGTGGTACACTTTCTACAATAACTCAAAAACTCGCTCCATACTCACAGCATATCCAATTTTCTCACGGAGTTCTGAAATATGTACACGTTCTTGCTCCATTGAATCACGGTGACGGATGGTTACGGTTTCATCTTCCATTGTTTGGTAATCTACCGCAATACAGTAAGGTGTTCCAATTAAATCTTGACGAGTATAACGTTTTCCAATTGCTCCGCCATCATCGTAAGTTACATTAAATGAGCGTTTTAAAGCATGATAAATGTCTTGTGCTTTTTCTGACAAACCATCTTTTTTGACTAAAGGCAACACGGCAGCTTTGATAGGAGCAACCGTTGGATGGAATTTCAAATACGTTCTTTTCTTTTCTGTATCTCCTTCGCCCGTTGTTTCTTCGGTATAAGCATTACACAAAATAGCTAAGAAAAGACGGTCAGCACCTACGGATGTTTCTACCACGTAAGGAATATAATTTCCGTAAGGTTTGCCATTTTCGTCTAAATCAGCATCAAAATATTGTTGTTTCTTCTTCGATAAAGTTTGGTGAGCCGTTAAATCGAAAGCAGTACGTGAGTGAATTCCTTCCATTTCTTTAAATCCGAAAGGGAATTTATATTCAATATCCACCGCAGCATTGGCGTAGTGAGCCAATTTCTCGTGGTCGTGGAATTTTAAATTTTCAGCAGGTAAACCAATGGCTTGGTGGAACTTCAAACGAGTTTCTTTCCACTTATTGTACCATTCCATTTCAGTGCCAGGGCGAACAAAAAATTGCATCTCCATTTGTTCAAATTCACGCATACGGAAGATGAAGTTACGAGCCACAATTTCGTTGCGGAATGCTTTACCAATCTGAGCAATTCCGAAAGGCACTTTCATACGTCCCGATTTTTGGACGTTCAAGAAGTTTACAAAAATACCTTGTGCCGTTTCTGGACGAAGATAAATTAAAGAAGCATCTTCCGAAACTGCTCCCACTTGGGTAGAAAACATCAAGTTAAATTGACGAACTTCTGTCCAGTTTGCGGTATTTGAAATTGGACATTTGATGCCTTCGTCCAAAATAATTTGGCGTAAACCAGTCATATCATCGGCAGTCATGGCAGCCGCCATTGCTTCTAATAATGCTTTTCCTTTTTCTGGAGAACCTTCCGCTTCGTACTGTTCAGCTTTGGCTTCTAATAATTGGTCGGCACGGTAACGCTTTTTAGAATCTTTGTTGTCAATCATCGGGTCATTGAACGAATCCACGTGACCAGACGCTTTCCACGTAAGCGGGTGCATAAAGATGGACGCATCAATACCAACTACGTTGTCGTTAAGCATGGTCATGGCTTTCCACCAGAGTGCTTTTAAATTATTTTTTAGTTCAACACCATTCTGACCGTAGTCATAAACGGCTTGAAGACCATCATAAATTTCAGAAGAAGGGAACACAAAGCCATATTCTTTGGCGTGCGAAATAATGTCTTTTAACGTTGAAGCGGTATCTTGTTGTTTTTGCTCTG
>JAAFIU010000389.1 GCA_013298805.1 Cytophagales bacterium
GTAACATTTAATTCTTAATTTACTTCATCAAAGCGGATAAACTATTTTTGTAAACATCAATAACTAACAAAACTCATTATCTTTGAGTAATTATTTTAAAACGGTCTGAAACATAATGGAAGCAATATTTGAGCATCCCCTTCAAGAAAAAATAGAAATTGCCTTAGATAAAATTCGCCCTTATCTAAAAGCTGATGGTGGTGATGTGCGTGTTCTTGAAATTACGCAAGAAAATACGCTTAGATTGGAATTAATGGGGGCGTGTGGTTCGTGTTCGATGTCGGCAATGACCTTTAAAGGAGGCATTGAAGATACCATCAGACGAGAAGTCCCAGAGATTTTGAAAGTAGAGGCAACAAATATTAATTAGATATTCGATGTTGAATGCTTCCAACGCATTATAGCGTTTTCGATATTAGGTTTTATTTTTCGATTTTTGTAAAATGTTGATTTTAGGAAATTGTGCTTAAAAGGTAATTCCCAAATGTTGAATATGAACTGAAGCGTCGGAAGTATGAAGCATCAAAAAATCAACATCAAGAATGAAAATAGGCATTTTTTTTGGCGGTCCCGCCCGTGAAAGAGAGATTAGTTTTGCAGGTGGTAAGACTGCCATGGAGAACATCGACAAGTCTCTTTTTGAACCCGTACCAGTGTTTGTAGATGGTTGCGGAAACTTCATTTTACTAAAACCCGAATTGGTTTATGCTGCATCAATTCGTGATTTTTATCCTCCAAAATCTTATCAAGGAGATTACCAAATTTATTCAGAATCGTTAGGGCAATTATCTGACAATGAATTAGATACGATGATTTCGTCGGTAGGGTTGCGTATAACGCCCGATAAATTTGCTGAACATTTCAAATTTGCCTTTATCGCCATGCACGGACCCGCCTGTGAGGATGGAAGTATTCAAGGACTTTTGGAATGGTATGGAATGCCGTATTCGGGACCAAGTTTGATGGGTTCGTCGATTGGTATTGATAAAATTGCCCAAAACGACTTAATCAAATTAGCGATTGGACTTGATAAAAAGACTACTACGCTAACTCGTGCTTATTTTGAAGCCAATAATTCTGCCGTAGTTTTTGAAGAAATTAAATCAGCAGTAGGTTTACCTTTCGTAGTAAAAGCACCACATCAAGGTTCTTCCATTGGTGTAGCTTTTGTGAAAAAAGATTCTGTTGAAGATTTTGAAAAAGCCGTAAAACAATGTTTGTTTATCAGAGAAGTGTCTGAAAATGAATGGAATAGTGCCGACAAACACGAGTTTGTTCAACGCATGGCTAATTTGGATGAAGGCATTGGTTTACCCGTTTCGTTGAATGGTGAAGTTGTTTATCATCCACAAGAATTATTAGAAAAACTAAATAATATTTTTGACGGAACTACAAAAACTGCGTCATTAATTTCCATGAATTCGGAAGATGCGGTTTTGATTGAAGGTTTTGTAAAAGGACAAGAATTTAGCTGTGGTGTTATTCAAACACCTGATTGTGAGTCAGTTGCTTTGCCTCCAACCGAAATTATAGCAAACGTTGAAGTATTTGATTTTAAGGCAAAATATCAGTCTTCGGCAACTCGCAAGAAAATACCTGTCGATACAACTTTAGAAAATAATCAGCAAATTCAGTATGATGTAAAAGCGACTTTTGATGCCTTGAAATTTGGCGTTTGTACTCGTATTGACGGATTTTTAACGCCTGACGGCAGAGTAATTTTACACGACCCAAATACCATTCCTGGAATGTCGCCAACGTCATTGATTTTCAAGCAAATGGCGGAAATTGGCATGAACGTAACCGATGCAATTACTTACTTCATTCGTCAGTCAATTCGTGAACGTATCAGAGTTGGGAAGAATACATTTAAGTTTCAGAGATTGCTCGATACATTAGATTCTGCCATTGCTCAGCGAGTTGCAGAATTGCCAAGTCGTAAAAAAGTAGCGGTTGTTTTTGGTGGAAATTCTCCTGAAAATCAAGAAGAAAGCTATGTAAAATCAAGAAAAGCTTTTGGAAAATTAGCAGCTTCTTCGGAATATTTACCAATTCCAGTTTTCGTTACCGAAGACGGAAAATTACATCAATTACCAATCAATTTGATGTTCAAAGAATTTGCGGAAGACATCGTGAAATTATTGGACGGCACTGTTCATCCATTAATCCTTTCAACACGTAAAAATGCGGAGAAAATTACGCTTCATTTTACGGGCAAATTATTAGAAAGTGTAAAAATAATAGACTCGTTGTCAGGTTTTGATTTTGGCGTGTCTTGTGGAGATGATTTAACGATTGATTTGCCTGTATTGGCATTATAGACTATCTTTTGCCTTACTAATTCTCTCAGAATTGGTAAGGCTTTTTTGATTATTTTCTGCTCAATTAGACCGTTTATGACCCGCCTTTTTCGTTCTCGTAGTCCATTGGATAAATAAATATTCCCCATCAAAATTATAACTTGAACTACAAACCGACGGTTTATCAACTGGCGCTTTGAGACATAATTTGCCTGCTTTTGTAAACCAACGATACCCCGCATTCATAACGGTTTGAATATCTTTATTGAGTTCAAATTCGCCGATAGCGTTTACATCAATATTTGTTCCGTAAGAAATCATGGAAGAGCGAGAAATTTAAAGATTTCTTCTTAAAAAATATGTTTTTGTCGGTTTGATTGAGTGAATGGTTAATTCTCCTTACTTCTGAAGAATAATGCACCCAAAGCCATTAAGAGCCAAATAGTTAAGTCGATTGTCATGCTACTGTAAAATTCGACTTTACGGACATAAACATTAAACCCATAAATGATAATTGCTAAGAGCGTTAATAATGCAACCGCCAACAGCCAACCTTTTCTGGTATTTTTATCGGTAGATTGATAAGCGATATAACCCCAATAGCCCATTGCGATTTGGTAGCCACCCAAAAAATTAACAAACGCCTGTTCATGCACATTGTCGGGGTGAGTGTGAAAATATTCCAATGATAAACTTGGAGAAACAAGAGCAGGAAGACCTAATAGCAAGCTATAAACGGTGACTATTAGGATAAATGTGTTGGTTTTCATGGGTTGATTAGTTTTAGATTGTGTTATTTTTAAAATGTAAAGTAATCACAATTTGATATGCCTTTTCAGTCGATTTATGTCTTAAATCAGCGTAACGATAGAAAGATAAAAAAGACAAAATGACTAAACCTACAAACAAAACTCCGTTGTTTTCTTTGAGTAAAACGGCAAAAGCTACGATGATAAAACCTACTACTAAACTTCTAAAAAACTTAGAATCAGCCTCATATTTTTTAATAAGTACCTGACTATAATTAGTTTGAACGATTTTTAAATTCTGAGAAATTGATTTTTAAGGTATTTCCAATTGCTGCAAGAGCCATTGAAACATTCAATATCAATGTATCAGCCGTTTCATAATC
>JAAFIU010000399.1 GCA_013298805.1 Cytophagales bacterium
TACAACACCAAGTTTGAATGCAACGACCACGTATTATGTATCTTGTAAATCGACAGCGGGTTGTGAGTCATTGCGAGTACCAGTTGTGGCTACTGTCAATAGTTCAGGAGGCACAGCTCCAACCACCACTGGCGGAGCAACTTGCGGAGCAGGAACCGTTACTTTAGGAGCAACTTGTGCAACGGGTATGACAGCTACTTGGTATTCAGCATCGACAGGCGGAACATCAATAGCAACGGGTTCGAGTTATACGACTCCAAGTTTGAGTGCAACGACCACGTATTATGTATCTTGTAAATCGACAGCGGGTTGTGAGTCATTGCGAGTACCAGTTGTGGCTACGGTAATCGGAAAAATTACAGACGGAGGGAAAATTCAATCAGATGAAACACTTTGTGGTGGGGGAACACCTTCAAAGATTACAAATGTTACCTCAGCGAGTGGCGGAGACGCTAATTTGGGAATAGAATATTCATGGTTAGAGGTTAGTGCTTTATCAAATGGAGCTTGTCCTTTAAATACAGTTGGTGTTTATAGTCCAATTCCAAATAGTAATACGGCAGATTATCAACCAGGAGCAATCACTAAAACTACGTGTTATATCCGTTGTGCGAGACGAGTGGGTTGTAGTGATTACATCGGAGGAGAATCAAATACAGTGAAGAAAACAGTTACAAGTCCATTTACCGTTACGTTGTCAACTAATGCAAATTCAGTTTGTACAGGAACAGCAGTAAGTATTACCTTATCAACAACGGCTACTGGAACAATTACTTATTCATGGACTGGCCCAAATGGATTTACGGCAAATACAAAAGACGTAGCAATTACGAATGCAAGTATTGCTAACAGCGGAGTTTATACCGTTTCAGTTTCAAATGGAACGGGTTGTAATGCCGTAGCAACCGTAAATGTGAAGATTGCTAATTGCTTGAAATTGGGCGATACTGTATTCAATGATAAAAATAATAACGGAAAGCAAGACGCTGGTGAATTGGGTATCTCAGGCGTAAGCGTAAAATTGTACGATAGTGCTAATACCTTAGTGGGTACAACTACAACGGATGCAAATGGTAAATATCTATTTATGAATTTAGCACCAGGTGATTATGTAGTTGAAATTGTAGCTCCAACAGGTTACAAATCATCAACAGGAACAGTGGGTGCGGCAACAGGTTCAGCAGAACCCGCAGTTGACCCAGACAATAATGTAGATGGAGATGATAACGGAACAACGGTAAGTGGACAAATTATCAGAACAAAACCTGTTACACTAACAATTGTGGGTGGTGATAACTTAACGGTTGATTTCGGATTATTCAAACCTGCCCAAATTGGTGACTATGTATTCCGTGACTTAAATGGAGATGGAAAACAAGATGCAAATGAGATTGGCGTTGCAGGTGTTACAGTAAAATTGTATGATGGTGCAAATAACTTAATCGCAACTACTACAACCGATGCAAATGGCAAGTATTTATTTGATAATTTAGTTGCGGGTAATTATACCGTTGAATTTGTTAAATCGACTATTGGTACAGGATTTAATTTCTCTCCAAAAGGAACAACAACGTCTGATAAAGACAGCGATGCAGACTTAACAACGGGTAAAACTACCACCATCACTTTGACAGAAGGACAAGTAAACAAAGATATTGATGCAGGAATAACAAGCCCATGTGATACTGATAACATTGCCCCTATATTAAGTCAATGTCCAATAGACATCCTTATAAAAACAAGAGGAACTTCTGCAACCGTAACTTGGGCTGCACCAACAGCAACTGATAATTGTGGAAATGTATCTTTGACTTCGACGAGTGTTTCAGGTTCTCAGTTCCCCGTTGGAACAACAACCGTAATTTACACAGCAACGGATGCTAAAGGAAACAAATCAACTTGTTCATTTGTTGTTAATGTTGTGAAACTTACTACTTGCGATGTTGATAATCAAGCTCCAATATTCTATGATTGTCCAATAGACATCAACGTAGTAACAACAGGAACAACAGCCGTAGCTCTTTGGGATCATCCAGCAGTAGGCGATAATTGTGGTATTCCAACGATAACTTATAATTATGAACCTGGAACGGCATTCCCTGTGGGTATAACAACAGTAACCTACAAAGCCGTAGATGCTAAAGGAAATACTTCTTATTGTTCATTCAAAATAACGGTTACCAAAAAAGCAACAGCTTCAGCATTGACAGGAGCAGTTGCAGCAAGAATGGCAGCCGTTGAAGAAGTTTCATTTGCAGATAACGTAACAATTTATCCAAACCCATCAAGTTCAGATTGTTCAATCGAATTATCAGCGGAATTGATGAAAGCAAATAAAAGTGTAGAAGTAAGCGTATTAAGTACAACAGGTAATGTTGAGTTCTCTCACACAGCCACAGGTACAGAACGTGCAAGCATAAAAGTGCCAGTTGAAAATATGCCATCAGGAACATATTTTGTGAACGTAGGTTTAGAAAACGGTCGAATGATTATCAAGAAATTACAAATTGTGAAGTAGTCGTATTGATAGTAAATAAGCAAACCCTCATAAGTCGAGACTTATGAGGGTTTTGCTTTTTATTCTATTTCAGAAACTTTAACCAAATATTCTTTTGTTAAAATTGTGAACGTAACTTTGTGAAAGCAATGATAAACGGTCAAAAGTGAAATTTAAGAAAAAATTATCTTTCAAATATTCACTTAATCACTCATTCACCCAATCACTCATTGAAAAAAGGAGCTAACAATACATACTTCGGAAATATCAAAGAAGGCATTAAATCTTCTCTGAAAGGACTTTCTTTGTCTTGGCGACATCTCAAAGAAGCCCGTCAGAGTAGAAAACCTATTTTTGTCGATAATCCAGATTATTTCAAACAACAAACGGGAATTGTAACGCTCCAGTATCCGCACGAGCATTTGCCTTTGCCTGATAATGCTCGTTATCAGTTAGATAATGAAATGGACGATTGTATCGTCTGTGATAAATGTGCCAAGATTTGCCCCGTTGATTGTATTGAAATTGAACCAATTAAAGCAACAGGCATTGCAGGCTACGCTTCCGACGGTTCAGCCATTCGTCTATACGCCGCAAAGTTTGATATTGACATGGCAAAATGTATGTTCTGTGGACTTTGTACAACGGTTTGTCCAACGGAATGCTTAACCATGACCCATGAATATGATTTTTCAACCTTTGATGTTAAAAACCATAACTTTGAATTCGGAAATCTGAC
>JAAFIU010000141.1 GCA_013298805.1 Cytophagales bacterium
ACAATTCAAAAAGTACCCCTTCTTTCTTTTCGTACACTTGTTTCATTAAGCAATCATTGATTATAGCCGCTAAATTAGGCTCTAATTCACCATCAAATGCCTCAATATCCGCCCATGATGTAGCAAGCTCAAGCGAATTAATGTTTTTTTTAAAGGAAGAATTTCATAAATATACTTGTCAAATTTGTCTTCCAAATAGGCATCCATCGCTGATTGATCAGGAAGGGTAGCACATAAATCCTCTGGGCAAGATGCGTATAAATCGCTAATATATCCTTGTAGCCAAACCTCTGAAACTTCCATCGTTCGAGCTATACCTGCAAGCGATATTTTCTCCAATAAAAGCTTGTCTATCAATGCCTTTTCTTGCTTGCTAATTACTTTATTCTCAGGGTTAACTACAAATTGACGACCACAATCTTTGCATAAATGATTCTGTTTGCCATTATGAATATGGCCATTCAATTTTATTGATTTACTTTGACAACTAGGACAAGATAACATAAAAAAGTACAATTTTTATTTATTGATTTATTTCCCCAAATTTAGAAAAAAATTACACTAAAAAGCCTAAAAGCATTACTTGTTTAACACTACCCTTTTTCGCATTTGGTCATAATAAATGCGTTTTTTGTCAAAGGTTAAATTCTTGATTTTAGCAAAATTTGTATTATCAAAAAATAATATTAAAATGAAATCAGAAACTTTAATTCTCGGCTCAACAGGAAGTATTGGTTATGCCTTTGCTACAAATTTAATCTCTAAAAATATCCCAATAACGATATTGGTTCGTGACCTCGAAAAGGCAAATAGCCTTTTTAAAGGAAGTCCATTAGTCGAAATCATAAAAGGTAATGTTCAGGATTTGGCACTTTTGAAACAAATTTCAAAAGATAAAAAATATATTTTTCACGGAATAAACTATCCATATAATAAATGGTTTGGCAATATGGATTTGGCAACACAAAAAATCATTGAGGTGGCTTCAGAAAATAATGCCATGATAATTTTCCCAGGAAATGTTTATAATTATGGAAATTTACCAATGATTAAAGAAGATTCCCTTGAAAACCCTTGTTCAAAGAAAGGGGCATTGCGAGTTGAAATTGAAAAAATGCTTCGAGATGCTGCACAAGCTGGAAAATGTAAAGTATTGAATGTTTGTTTGCCTGATTTTTGGGGGCCAAATGTTTTGAATGAAGGTATTAGGCCCGTTTTTGAAAATGCTTTGGCAGGGAAAGCATTACCTTATATGATTCGGACGGATATTCCGCATCAATTAGTTTTTACAAAAGATGCAGCAGAAATTATGGTGCGATTGATGCAAAAAGATACTGTTCAACCTTATGAAAAATATAATTATGGAGGACAAATTCAGCCTGATATGAAGTCTTTTCTGAATAGAATATCAAGATTGGCAAATACACCTGAAGAGATTTCTGTTCATTCAAAATGGATTTTTAGTGTTTTGGGCTTGTTTTTACCGATGATGAAAGAAGTAAAAGAGATGCTTTATTTATTTGAAGGAACGGTGATTTTAGATGATGCAAAGGTGAGGAAAATCTTCCCAGATTTCAGAGAAACGCCTTTAGATGAGGCAATTACAGAAACATTAAATTGGTTTAAAAACTACCATAGTTAAGCTGATTTACGATAAACCGTTGGGGTTTGTCCAGTCCATTTTTTGAAGGAACGGAAAAATACACTTGGTTCAGAATATCCCAATAAATAGGCAATATCGGCCGTACTTAATTGAGCTTCTTTGAGGTGTTTAGTTGCCAAATTTTTACGAATTTCATCAAGGAGTTGCTGAAAAGTGACTCCTTCTTCTTTGAGTTTCAGTTGGATTGAACGAACGCCAATTCCTAATTTTTTAGCAATATTCGATAAAGTTGGTTCTTCACCTTTTAAGTCATGTAGAATTTCTTTTTTGATTTTCTCTTTAAGTGATTCTGTTGGTTTCAAACTGTTTAAAATAGCATCAGCATGAACTTCAAATAGTGAAAATAAGTTAGGACTTGCGTTTAGAACTGGCAATTGTAGATACTTTTTTTCAAAGACTAATCCCGAATAATGGCTATTGAAAACAATTTCTGCTCCGTTAAAAATACGTTGATATTCTGAAAAGTCATTTGTGTAGGCAGGATAATCAAAATGTACCGCTTTGAATGGAATAGTTTGCCCAAGCATTCCATTTATTGCTGAATAATAAATGGATAAAGTTGATTCGTAAGCATAATGTGGAGCAAAAATGTCATCACTCGGTTCTGACATGGTGAGGTGTACTAAGTCATTTTCAATCAACAGAGAAGTTTTACTGGCATCACAAACTATATCTTGGTACTGGCATAATTTTTCCAAGGCTTTCTCCAACGTTGGACAGTGCATCATCACATAAGCTAATATTCCAACTGAAATTGTATTAATCATTTCGCCAATGTGTAAAGGCAAAAACTCGTCTCCCGTCATTTCAATAGCTTCTTTCCATAATTTTTGAGCTTTGAGAATTGGTAAGTGGTTATCTGGATTTTGTAAATCCTGAGGAGCTATACCCACTTTTTTACAAAGCAAATCGTAGTCTGCTCCTTTTTGTTGAGCAGCGTATAGAATTAAGTTGAAAGAGGAAACGGAGAGGACTTTGGACATCTTGTTTAGAAGGTTGTCATTGCGAATGCTGTGATGTAATCTGTACGATTGGTGAAATTATGTTTGAGTTTAATTAGAAAAAGCTTCAAAATTATTCCTAAAAAACTAACAGATTGCTTCACTGTGTTCGCAATGACAAAGATGATATTTTTTAAATGGCAAAAACTTACTTGATATATCTCCAATCTTCATTGCCTTTCAAAGCCAATAAAGTGTGGTAAATTAAATCAATGACTTTTTGAACATCATCTTTTGAAACCGTTTCAACGGTCGTGTGCATATATTTCAATGGTAACGAAATCAAAGCAGATGCTACGCCTTCAGTTGCATACGCAAATGAATCGGTATCTGTACCCGTAGAACGTGAAACTGCTTGACGTTGGATGGCAATTTCCTTTTCTGTTGCCACATCAATAATAAAATCACGCACATTATTTTGTACCGCAGGGCCATAGCAAATAACAGGGCCATTTCCGCATTTTAAATCTCCTTGTTCTTTTTTATTGTACATCGGAGATTGGGTATCGTGGGTAACGTCGGTAATAATTGCCAAATCTGGCTTCAAACGTCTTACAATCATTTCTGCTCCACGCAAACCAATTTCTTCTTGAACGGCATTGACCACGTAAAGTGTAAAAGGTAATTGAACGTTATTCTCTTTCAACCTTCTGGCAACCTCCGCAATCATATATCCACCCATTCTATTGTCTAATGCACGACCTGTAAAATAGCGGTTATTCAGTTCCATCAAGCCATCCGTAAAAGTTACAACTGTACCCACGTGTACGCCCATTTCTTCCACTTCTTTTTTATTAGAAGCACCTAAATCAATGAAAATATCATTAACAGTTGGAGCTTTATCTTTAGAAATATCTCTAACGTGAATGGCTGGATAACCAAAAATGCCTTCAACTACTCCCTTTTTCGTGTGTAAATTACAACGCATTGAAGGAGCAATAACGGCATCAGAGCCACCATTACGACGCACGAAAATGTAGCCGTTGTCATCAATATAATTCACAAACCACGAAATTTCATCGGCGTGTGCTTCAATCACTACCTTATAGTCGCTACTGCCTTTGATAACCCCAACGGCAGTTCCGTAAGTATCAATAATTGTTTCGTCGATATAAGGTTTTATATAATCTAACCAAATTTGTTGTCCCGAAGCCTCAAAACCCGTAGGCGAAGCATTGTTTAGGTATTCGTAGAGGAATTTTTTACTGTTTTCGTTCATGATTTATTTTGAAAATTTATTTTTAACAAAAATACAAAACCCAATAGCTTTTCAAAGCCATTCAACAAAAAAGTCTGCATAACTATTGGCTATGCAGACTTTTATTGATTGTAAGGAAATCTTATGAAACTCTAATTTTCATACCTGGTTTTACCATATTACCTTTTATTCCGTTTAGTTTTTTCAATTTATCAATTGAAATTCCTCCGTAACGTTGAGAGATATTCCAAAGAGTATCGCCATCTTGAACGCTATGAAAACGTGTTTTACCTCTTTTTACAGCTTCTTTTTCACGATGATTACTTCGGGCATATTTTACTTGGCTTGTTACGGCTGTTTCTTTATAAATAACCAATTTCTGACCAGGTTGAAGTGAAGAGTTTCGTAAATGATTCCAAACTTTGATGTCATATACTTCTACGTCAAATTTATCAGCAATTTCAGTTAAATTATCTTTTTTACGAACTGTATAATATTTCTTTTTTGGTTTTTTATTGATAACTACATCTTCAATATCATCTTCTACAACTTCTTGTTCAACAACCATTTTAGGTTCTGTAGTTGTTGCTCCAATAACTGGAGTTGTGATGATAATCGGTTTTTCATCGTTACTCGCTAAGATTTCAGGGTTTGCTTGAATCGTTTCAATAATAACAGAAGGCATTTTTGTGGCAGAATCAAGAATTGCTTGACGATTTGCTTTAAAAAATGCGATGTCTGATTTGGGTAAACGAAGTGCAAAATTACGAGTATGCCCTGGTAAAATGTGAGTAAGAATGTGGGGGTTTAACTTTTGGATTTCCTCTAAATTAATGGAACTTAAACTCGCTAATTTGTCAAGGTCTAAATATGAATTGACATGAATGGTATCGTGAGCAATGGCAGTTTCAAAGTTCTCTGCAAAAATATCGTGTGACTCTGCATGGTTAATCATGTAAACCATTCCGATATATTGAGGAACATATCCACGAGTTTCACGAGGAAGACAGTTGTAAATTGCCCAGAAAGTTTGTCCACCATTACAACGACGAATCGCTCTTCTTACATTTCCAGGCCCTGTATTATAAGCTGCTAAAACTAAATGCCAGTCACCAAAAATATTGTATAATTGACGCATATAACGACAAGCTGCTTCTGTTGCTTTTTCTGGGTCAAAACGCTCATCTATGTATTCATCAATTTTTAATCCAAAATCTATTCTTGCAGTTTTGGGCATAAATTGCCAAAGTCCACCTGCCCCTGCACGAGAAATTACTTTTGGGTTTAATCCTGATTCAATTAAAGAAAGGTATTTTAACTCATCTGGTAAACCGTATTTTTTTAAATATTTCTCATAAATCGGGAAATATACGCCTTTACGTTCCAACATTGTTTTGGTAAATGATGGTTTTCGATAGGCAAAATACTCTACAAACTGGTGTGTTGTAGCGTTATACGTCAAAGGGATTTCTTTTTGTAATGCTAATAAACGAGGCTGAACAATGCTTGGGTCAATTAGCCATGTTTGTTCAAGAACAATGGGCTGTGGGCTACTTACAGCGGTAGTGTCAGTTTGAACAGGCGGTTCTGTACTGCCAGTTACTTGGGCATTTATCGTTGCACTTGCCAATAGCAAAGAGCCGATAATATACGAGCGAATTGTGGCGAATATCATAAAATAAGGGATTATGTACCTGGGCTGTAAGTATTTAATGAAATGTTAGGTATTACAAAATTAAAAAAAAATACCGAAAAATCTAACCTTTGTTATATCATCATCAAAGGTTAGATTCTAAAAATGGCTTCAAAAACGAACTGCTATTTAAAACGAATAATTATTGTCGAATATTATAGATGCTAAAATTACAGATTTATTCACTGATCGTTTTGGCAAATGACAATAATGCAGCCTCTTGAAATGCTCCTGACATAATTTGGAAACCAATTGGTAAACCATCATTATCTGTACCATTTGGAATTGAAATAGCAGGTAAGCCAACTACGTTTGCTTGTACTGTAAACAAATCTCCCAAGTACATTTGGATTGGGTCTGCCGTTTTTTCACCTAATTTATAGGCAGTTGTTGGAGTAGTTGGGCAAACCAAAAAGTCGTAATTCTCTAATAAATTATCCGTAAATTCTTTGATTAAACGTCTGACTTTCTGTGCTTTAGTGTAGTAAGCATCATAGTAGCTGGCACTCAATACAAATGTTCCTAACATGATACGTTTGCGAGTTTCTTTTCCAAAACCTTCAAACCTTGTTTTTTTGTAGAGCGACATTAAATCGGTAGCGGCAGCACTACGATGACCGTATTTTACACCGTCAAATCTTGAAAGATTAGAACTTGCTTCGGCAGTTGTTAGAATGTAATAAGTTGGAAGAAAGGATTTAATCAAAGGAAAATCAACGGCTTCGACTTCATGTCCTTGCGATTTTAAGTATTCTAATTTAGCCCACGTAGCCGCTTTTACTTCTGGTTGAAGTCCGTCACTTTCTACGGCATCTTTCAAATAACCAATTTTATATTTTGCTTTGCTTACTTTTAATTCAGAATATGCCTCAACTGGAAGGTTTGAAACGGTGCTATCTTGTTCGTCTTTTCCTGCAATTACTTCCAATAAAATAGCCGCATCTTCAACCGATTTTGTGATTGGCCCAATACAGTCGAATGAAGAAGCATAAGCAATCAGTCCCCAGCGAGAAACTCTTGAATACGTTGGTTTTAAGCCAACTAAACCACAAAAACCTGCGGGCATACGTACTGAACCGCCTGTGTCTGTACCCAATGAAGCCAAACACATATCCGCTTGAACAGCCACTGCCGAACCTCCCGATGAACCTCCCGCAACTCGGTTTTCGCCAATTTCATTCAAGCAAGGCCCAAAAGCTGAGTTTTCATTGGTTGAACCCATTCCGAATTCATCACAATTTTGTCTGCCGATGATAATGGCATCTTCGTCTAATACTCTTTGAACAGCAGTAGCGTTAAATTGAGACTCAAATCCATTCAAGATTTTACTTCCTGCTTGTGAAACGTGGTCTTTATAACAAAGTAAATCTTTAATTCCTAAAACCATTCCTGCTAATTTTTTGGCAGTTCCTGCTTTTATTTTAGCATCAATTTCGTCCGCTTTTAGTAAAGCTTCTTTATCGAAAACTGAAAGAAAAGCATTTAATTTAGGATTTTTTTCTTCAATATTTTTAAGATAAAATTCTACTAATTGTCGGCAAGTTATTGTACCTGAATAAAGGTCTGACTGGATGGATTTTAATGTGGTATATTGCATAATTAGTTAATACAGGCAATATGCAATAGGCTATTTAGCATAAAGCATAAAGCTAAAATGACTTTAAAAAACAAAAGCATAGTCGTGACGAAAAAATCATCGGGACTATGCTTTTATAAGGACTTTCAAATACTATTTTGTTGTATCGTCGTCTAAACTTTTAGAGATTTGCTCTTGAACGTCTTTCTGAGCTTCTTTAAATTCTTTCATTCCCTTGCCCAAATCATCGGGACTATGCTTTTATAAGGACTTTCAAATACTATTTTGTTGTATCGTCGTCTAAACTTTTAGAGATTTGCTCTTGAACGTCTTTCTGAGCTTCTTTAAATTCTTTCATTCCCTTGCCCAAGCCTTTCATTAACTCTGGAAGCTTTTTACCTCCAAACATTAAAAGGACAACCATACCAATCAAAACTAACTCTCCCGTTCCGAGATTTCCTAATAATAAAAATATTGATGTGAGTTCCATGTCTGTATTTGTTAAAATTTGCGTAAATATACGATTTTATGAGTTACGTGTTATGTGTAATTGAGTTATGAATTGAAAAAAAGTTTAAAATTCACTAAAATACTCTCATTTTATCTTTTTCCCACGCTTCAAAGTTGGCAAAATCTTCTGTTAAAGATGAAAAAAGCCACATTACTAATGCTAAATCGTCGGTTAAACCAATGATGGGTAGAAAATCTGGGATAAGGTCAATTGGTGAAACAAAATAAATCAGGACAGCAATTATTTTCATAACGGTACTCCACGGAATCATTTTATATTCACCCGAAATGTATGCTTTTACCATTCTACTAAGTGTCATTACTTTCTCGGCAAGAACTTGCCCAACGCCTTTATTTTGATTGTCCGCAACATCTTTTGCTTTGCCCAAAACTTCTCTTAATAATTCTAAAATAGCAACTCCTTTGCCTGCGTATTTGCCAGCTTTACTGGTTGCAGATTTAAAAAATATAGATTTTAAAATTCGAGTGATTAAATCTTCTTGTTTCATTTTCGACTAATTTCCTTAACGAATATTTTAGATGGGATATTACTTTGACTATAAATAAGACGTTTATTTTATCTGTTTCGTTCTCAAAGTGAATAATTACATGGCTGAAATTAAAGCTGTAACACCTTATTTTTGATGATAAAACGATATATTTTTCAAAAAGTTTCATTTCCACAAAAACTTACTTTCTTGACAAATTTTATAGATATTTCAATTTACCAATATTTATTTGAGTATTTTCTATAAAACGGGCAAAAAATGTTTGTCGAATTTACAAATGACTTACTTTTGTGTTAAAATTTAAACGTATTACACAAAAAATAAATTCAAATACAATCATGTCAAAAATAACTGTTGTAGGTGCTGGTGCCGTTGGAGCTACTACTGCCGATAATATCGTAAGAAAAGAATTAGCTGACGAAGTAGTAATCCTTGATATCAGAGAGGGTTTTGCCGAAGGTAAAGCATTGGATATGTTCCAAACTGCTGCTATTTTAGGTTGGGATACTTCTTTCAAAGGAGTTACTAATGATTATTCACAAACTGCTAATTCTGACGTAGTAGTAATTACTTCTGGTCTTCCACGTAAACCAGGGATGACTCGTGAAGAACTTATCGGTGTGAACGCTGGTATCGTTAAGAGTGTAGTTGATAATATCTTGAAATATTCTCCAGATGCTATTTTCGTAATTGTTTCTAATCCAATGGATACAATGACTTATTTGGCTCTTAAATCTTCAGGTTTACCTAAAAACCGTATCATCGGTATGGGTGGAGCTTTAGACTCTGCTCGTTTCAAGTGTTATTTGTCTTTGGCAATGAATGTTTCTCCAAACGACTTACACGCAACAGTTATCGGTGGTCACGGTGATACTACCATGATTCCATTAACTCGTTTAGCTACTTGGAATGGTACGCCAGTTTCTAACTATGCTGATGCTGATACGTTGAAAAAAGTAGCGGCTGATACAATGGTTGGTGGTGCTACTTTGACGGGTTTATTAGGAACTTCAGCTTGGTATGCTCCAGGTGCTGCAAGTATGGCAGTAGTTGAGTCAATCATCCGTGATGAGAAAAGAGTAATTCCTTGTTCAGTTCTTTTAGAAGGAGAATACGGACAATCTGATATTTGTATGGGTGTTCCAGTTGTTTTAGGTAGAACTGGTTGGGAAAAAATCATCGACTACAAATTGAACGAAGAAGAGCAAGCATTATTCAACAAATCTGCTGATGCAGTTAGAAATATGAATAGTGTTTTAGAAACGCTTTCGTTATAATATTTGTGATTGAGTGAGTTTTTATTGAGTGATTTAGTGAATTGTGAATTAGTGAATTTTAAAACACTTAATCACAATTTACTAAATCTAATCATAAAATAATTACTCAATCACAAATCACTCAATAATCAAGGTGCTTCATCAACTTTGGTTACAAAATATTCCGTATCGCCCATCCAAAAGAATTTCAAATAACGTTGTTCGTAATGCAAACGTAATCTTCTACCCGTCAACATCGCATCTTCTAATTTTTTGCTTATAGCTGGGTCGTCCGAATCTACGGTAAATGCCCAAAGGTTGTTTGCCATATTGCCCACTTGACCCTGAGCCCCAACATTCAATTCGCCTTCATCAGTTTTGAAAATGTATCCTTTTCTTGAAAATTTAGAAACAACACCAGCTCTTTCTCCTTCTGAATAAGGTACTTTAGTTGCCAAGAAACTCAATAATAGTCCCAAAACTGCCAAGACTATAATACCGATAAAAAGTCTTCTGAAAAAAGTCATCGTTGATTGTTTTGCTGAATTTAGTTGGTCGTTAAATGCCATAGTTTTCTGTTTGTTTTATAAATTATTAGCTTAAAGTACACTTATACTTTAGTAAATAAATAGCCAATAATTAAACAAATTGGCTACCTATACTCCAAGCGATTAGTTTTCCACTGACTCTGCTGTACTGGAATCCCAACGCTTGATGCGGACGAATTTACAGTTTTTTTATGATTTAATAAATGACTTGCCAAAACTCCTGCAATAATCTCTTCATCTGCATCAAAGGGTTCATCTAATTTTTCTGGCGTATAATACAAACCAATAAAGCGAGTGTCAAACTTACCCGAAAGGAAGGCTTCGTGCTTTAAAACAAATTTACAGAATTGTAAAGTCGTCTCAATTCCCGAAATTTTGAATTCATCAATGGCACGAATCATTTTATCAATGGCTTCATTGCGGTCTTTGCCGTAAGTAATCAATTTGGCAATCATTGGGTCATAATAAATCGGAATTGGCATACCTTGTTCAAAACCGTCATCAACTCGCACACCATTTCCTTGTGGACGTATGTATGTGTGTAAAGTACCGACATCGGGCAAGAAATTATTACGTGGGTCTTCAGCACAAACTCTAATCTCCATCGAATGACCATTGATTTTCAAGTCTTCTTGCTTGATAGAAAGTGGATGTCCTTCGGCAATTAAAATCATTTCTTTTACCAAATCAACGCCCGTAATTTGCTCTGTAACAGGGTGTTCTACTTGCAGGCGAGTGTTCATTTCTAAAAAGTAGAAATCTAAATTCTCATCCACAATAAATTCAACCGTACCCGCACCGTAATAATTACAAGCCTTTGCCACCATCACGGCACATTGTCCCATCGCCTCACGAATTTCGGGCGTAAGCACTGCCGAAGGAGCTTCTTCAACTACTTTTTGGTGACGACGTTGTACAGAACATTCACGTTCAAAAAGGTGAATTACATTGCCGTGTTTATCGCCAAGAACTTGAATTTCAATGTGTTTTGGAGCGGTGATGTATTTCTCAATGAAAACAGCCCCATTTCCGAATGACGTAATGGCTTCAGAAACTGCTCTGTCCATTTGTTCATCAAATTCTTCTTCATGTTCAACCACACGCATACCTTTCCCTCCGCCACCTGCTGAGGCTTTGATAAGGACAGGATAGCCAATTTCTTTAGATTTTTGCTTGGCAATTACTCTATCCGTAACGGCATCGGGCGTACCTGGAACCATCGGAATATTATATTTGGCAACGGTATGTTTTGAAGTCAATTTATCTCCCATCAAATCCATACTTGCTGGAGATGGCCCAATAAAAATGATTCCTGCATCGGCTACTTTTTGACAAAAAATAGC
>JAAFIU010000302.1 GCA_013298805.1 Cytophagales bacterium
ATTCACTAAATCACAACTCACCAATAAGAAAAGGAACGTGTATCTCAAATAAAACAACACAAAATGCCAACTATACAACAGTTAGTAAGAAACGGCAGAGAGCAATTGACGTTTAAATCAAAGTCTCCTGCATTAGATTCTTGTCCTCAACGTCGTGGTGTTTGTACAAGAGTTTATACAACTACGCCAAAGAAGCCAAACTCGGCTATGCGTAAAGTAGCTCGTGTACGTTTAACCAACGGTAAAGAAGTAAATGCTTACATTCCAGGTGAAGGACACAACTTGCAAGAACACTCAATCGTATTGATTCGTGGTGGTCGTGTGAAAGATTTACCAGGGGTTCGTTATCACATTATTCGTGGTGCATTAGATACTGCGGGTGTTAACGGTCGTCGTCAACGTCGTTCTAAATACGGAGCTAAACGTCCTAAACCAGGTCAAGTTGTAGCACCAGTAAAAGGAAAGAAAAAGTAATTATTAGGAATTAAGGTTTAGGCAATAGTATTAAATAAATACTAACACTTAACAACCAATACCTAAAACAGTCCAGTATGCTTACGTTAAGGGCAGAAGATGGGCTAAATTTAAAAACTTAACAATACAAATGAGAAAGTCAAAACCAAAGAAAAGATACGTGTTACCTGACCCTAAATTTAGGGATGTAATGGTAACTAAGTTTGTTAATAACTTGATGTACGACGGAAAAAAATCAACAGCATTCACGATTTTTTACGGTGCATTAGAGAAAGTTGAAGATAGAACCAAAGAGAAAAACGGTTTAGAGCTATTCAAAAAAGCTTTAAATAACGTTATGCCTACGGTAGAGGTTAAATCTCGTCGTGTGGGTGGTGCTACATTCCAAGTTCCAACGGAAGTACGTGCTGACCGTAAATTGTCAGTAGGTATGAAATGGTTAATTCTTTACGCTCGTAAGCGTGGTGATAAAACTATGATTGACCGTTTGGCTAATGAAATCATGGCAGCCGCTAAAGGTGAAGGTGCAGCAGTTAAGAAAAAAGACGATACGCACCGTATGGCAGAAGCTAACAAAGCATTCTCTCACTTCAGATTCTAATTCAATAATTAACAACGAGATACACACGACAAAAAGAGCGAAAATCGAAAGGTTTTCGCTCTTTTGTTTTGCGAACCTCTCAGAAGTTTCAGAACTTTGCAAAAACAAAAAGTTTATAATCTTATGCTTCAAAGAATCCAAACATTATTATTGGCTATTGTAGCCATTGCTATGCTATCGGTAACGGCTTTGCCAATTTGGGAAAAAAGTAGTGCTGCCTTAAACGAAAAAGTAACGCTTACTTCTATTGCCTTAGAACACTGTAAAGGTACTACCTGTGTGAGTAGTGATAGCACCATTTTTATTGTAATGTTAGCCATTGTATCGGCTGTATTGGCGGCATTTTCAATTACACAGTACAAAAAAAGAATGTTACAAATGACTTTGGGCTTGGTAAATTCTATTATGATTGCCACTGTTTTGGGATATACTTTTTATCAAGTATTTAAGGTAGGAATCCCTATGTTTGAGCCTGAAAATCAAGGGAGTTATGAAGCAGGGTTCATTGCTGCGGTTTTAGCAATGTTATGCAATATGATTGCCAATCGTTTTATCCGTAGAGACGAAATGTTAGTAAAATCTGCCGATAGAATGAGATAATTAGTTGAGACTGAGTGATTTGTGACTGAGTGATTATTTGCTGTTCTATAATCACTCAGTCACAAATCACTCAGTCACCATTAAACCAGCCCTTCCTTCAACAAATCATGCAAATGGACGAAGCCTAAAGGTTTATTATCCTCTACCACAACCAACTGCGTGATATTTTTTTCCTGCATAATCTGCAAAGCCTCCACCGCATACGCATCGGGTGAAATTGCCTTTGGCGAAACCGTCATAATATCCTTCGCAAACAAACCCGTAAAGGAGTCATATTTGTTCAGCATTCGACGCACGTCTCCATCCGTAATAATCCCTGCCAATGCTTGATTTTCGGTCAATACCGCCGTTGCTCCTAATCTTTTAGAACTAATTTCTAAAATAGCCTCTTTCACAGTTGAATTTTCTTTGACCGTCGGTAATTCATGGTTTGGATAAATATCCGAAACCTTTAAGTACAATTTCTTACCCAAAGCTCCTCCAGGATGATATTTGGCAAAGTCCTTACTACTAAACCCTCGATATTCTAACAGGCAAACCGCCAAGGCATCTCCCAAAGCTAATGCTACTGTGGTACTGGTAGTTGGGGCAAGATTTAGTGGGTCGGCTTCTTTTTCTGCAAGTGCATGGAGAAGAAAATCCGCATTTTTTCCAAGGTAAGAACTTGGATTAGACACCATCGCAATTAACTTTACATTAGTTCTTTTAATGAGAGGTACTAAAACCTTTATTTCGGGCGTATCACCAGACCTTGAAATGCACATTACGGTATCACCTGACTGAATCATTCCCAAATCACCGTGAATTGCATCAGCAGCGTGCATAAACAAAGAGGGCGTACCCGTAGAATTTAAAGTAGCCACAATTTTTTGAGCAATAATTGCCGATTTGCCAATGCCTGTAACGACCAAACGTCCTTGCAAGCTAAGTAGGTGATTTACACAGGTTTCAAATTCGGAATCAATCAAAGGAATAATTTTTAGGATAGCATTAGCCTCTTCCTCTAAAACTTTTTTTGCAGTTGATTGAATATTTTTTATTAATTTCAATGTTATAAGTTATTTTGAATGACTGGTTTTTTACTGAATTGATTGCAAAGATAATAAATAAGAATGCCTGTAATATCAATGTTCTATGGTTTACTTGTTTCAATGTGTAAAACAAAACTACTGTTTAAAAAACCTTAATTTGTCTGATATTCTATAAAATAATATTCTATGATTAGCGGTCTGACTATCGTCTGACCGAGTGGAAGATTCGGTCAGACGATAGTCAGACCGCTAATGACCAGCCAATTTAAAGTTTTCCGAATACAACAGTGAATCCAAGAGTTAAAAATGTTGAGGCAAATCAAGACTTCACCCTAAAATTTACTTTTGACAATAATGAGGTAAAGTTATTCGAAGTAAAACCATATTTAGCGTATGGTGTATTTAAAGAATTAAAAGATTTAAACCTCTTTTATTCTGTTAGGCCATTTGGGGGACAGTCCAATGGTTACACCAACAAGATTTTTGCCCTGACACATTATATTTAGAGATTATAAATATTCAATAATCAACCACCAAATACATTACAAACCTCAAATACGTTTGAATAAGATGAGTGTTACCCAAGAAACCACCGACTTGCTAAAAGAGAAGCTCAAAGAGACCTTCGGCTTTTCTCAGTTCCGTGGCGAACAAGAAGACATTATTAAGAATACACTCTCAGGAGAAAACACCTTCGTAATAATGCCGACAGGAGCGGGAAAATCGCTTTGCTACCAAATGCCTGCCATCGCTATGGAAGGTACTGCCATTGTGATTTCGCCGTTAATTGCCTTGATGAAAAATCAAGTGGATCAAATGAATGCTTTTGGCATTAATGCTCAATTTCTGAATTCTTCATTGAATCGGGCAGAAATGACAAAGGTTAAGAATGCGGTTATTAAAGGAGAAGTTAAATTATTATATATCGCTCCCGAATCTCTAACCAAAGAGGATAATTTAGCATTTTTAAAGCAAGCAAAAATCTCTTTTGTTGCCATTGATGAAGCTCACTGTATTTCTGAATGGGGGCATGACTTCCGTCCAGAATATCGTCGCATCAGAAGCATCGTTGAGAGTATGGATAAGGCTTTGCCAATTATTGCTCTTACCGCTACGGCAACGCCAAAAGTTCAACAAGATATTCAGAAAAATTTGAATTTGGACGATGCTCGTCTTTTCAAATCTTCTTTTAATCGTAAGAATCTGTATTACGAAATCCGTGCAAAACGTGATGATGTTGATAAACAAATTATCAAATACATCAAAGTAAATCACGGAAAATCAGGAATTATCTATTGTTTAAGTCGCAAGAAAGTGGAAGAAATTGCTAATTTACTAAACGTAAATGGCGTTAAAGCACTTCCCTATCACGCTGGCTTAGATAGCGACGTAAGAATGGCGAATCAAGAGGCATTCTTGAACGAAGAAACCGAAGTAATGGTAGCTACAATTGCCTTCGGAATGGGAATTGATAAACCAGATGTTCGTTTTGTAATTCATTATGATGCCCCAAAATCTTTGGAGGGATATTACCAAGAAACAGGACGTGCTGGTCGTGATGGTTTGGAAGGAACGTGTATTATGTTCTACGCCAAAGAAGACATCACTAAGTTAGACAAATTTAATAAAGATAAAACCATCGTAGAACGTGATACAGCCAGAATGTTGCTTCACGAGATGGTTCATTATGCAAACTTAGGAACTTGCCGTCGTCGCCAATTATTAAACTATTTTGGCGAATACATGGACAAAGACTGCGGTTTCTGTGATAACTGTAATAAGCCTACGCCAAAATACAAAGTCGAAGAAGCCGTTGTATTGGCACTCCAGACAGTTGAACTAACAGGTGAAGGTTTTGACGCACAACATATTGCTGATATTTTGATGGGTTATAAAAGTCAATTCGTTGGCTCAAATGACCACCAAAAAATTGCTACTTTCGGAAAAGCCAAAAACTATTTTAAACTCAGTTCAGACGATGATGAAGATGACGACGACGACGATGATGACGAAGTAGAATTTTCGGATGAAGAAGATGAGGACGGAAACCCAATTCCAAAAGCTAAAGCTAAAGCTAAAAAAGCCCAAAAACCTTCAAAAAGCAGAAAAAATGCAGAACCTGAGCCCATCGAACAATGCGTTTCAATGGTTCGTCAGATTGCAGTTTTGGGCTTCTTAGAAAAAGACGTTGAAAATTATGGCATTTTGAAATTGTCAGATAAAGGTCGTTCGTACATGAAAGACCCATTCCCTTTGACACTCTCGAAAGACCACGACTACGAAAACGAGAAAATTGAAGAAGACGAAGAAAAAGAAGCCGCAGGTGGAAGTGGTTCTTATGACGTAGCGTT
>JAAFIU010000278.1 GCA_013298805.1 Cytophagales bacterium
GTTTCAAAGCACTTTTAGTGAGGTTTGAATTCTCAGTCAAAAATTGGGTTGCGTTGCATTTTATCGCATTCTCAGTCATTTTTTTACGTAAAATCAATAAAAAAATAAAAGTTTAAACAGCTTCAAGAAATGTTACACTTATTTCTCGGCGACTCCGCTTGAAATTTATAGACCTTATCAATGTTTTTGGCTATTGTAGAAGCAAGTTATCCTAAAAAAAATTATGCCATAATTTCACATTCAAAAACCCAACATACGTTTATTCTTATCATTCCCCCTTCGCTTTTTGCCAACGTACTTTTGCCAATAATAAATCATAAATGCTTGATAAAACATTATTCTCTGCATCAGCAAGCGACTTTTCTATTTCTAATAAATCGTTGTAAAGTAATGCTCCCAATTCATACTTTTGCTGGTTTACATTAAAAAGTTGTTCTGCTAAACGATAATTATCTTGAGCATATTCCCAATTTAATTCAGCATTTTTCAATTCCGTTTTAGCATTTTGTAATTCATAAATAACTTCTGTTTTTTGCTTGTTCCAATTATTTAACCCAATTTCTTGACGGATTTTATACTCTACTTTTTCTAATTGAGTTTTGTGTTGGTCGAAAATGGGTACGGATAATTTTACACCCAAATAATTAAATGGAGACCAAGTGTTTTTTTCAAAGAAATTGAAACCGCCACTCTGATACAAAATCGAATAATTGGCATAAGCTGAAATGGTAGGTTTTAGTCCCAAAGTTGCTTTTTGATAACGAAGTGTGTTTAAATCGTTGTTCAAGACTAATTGTTTTATTTCGGAACGGTCATTAACTAAACTCGAAAAGTCGTCGCTAATTTCTGTATTTACTTTTTGACTATTCAAACTATCTGTTGCTTCAACTGTTTGTAAGTTATTGATATTTAGGTTTTTCGCTAAATTATTAAGAGCTAATGCTAAGTTTTGTTTAGCTTTTCGGAGTTTGATGTTTACGTTTTGGTAGTCTAAACGTACTTTTCCCAAATCATTTTCTTGGATTGTTCCTAACGTCAATTTAGCTGAAGAAACGTCAAAATAGGTTTTGGCTCTGGATAAATTTTTCTCCAAAATTCTGATTTCTTCCTTTTTTAATAAAACTGAATAATAGGCTTCGGCAATGTTTAGTTTTACCTGAGAAATTGTTTGATTTTCGATTTGTTTTTCTAATTCCAGATTCTTTTTAGCAATTTTAATATCTTGATTGATAGAGGGTTTATAGAGGTTTTGCGTAGCATCAACCGAAAAATTTGTATTGACTTTTGTGCCAAAAGCAATTCTGCTGGGGCCAATAGATGTACTCCCAAAAGTACCTTCGGGCAGCACACTTTCTTGTAATTGGGTATTGTAACGCATATTTCCCGAACCCTCCAAGGTTGGCAACCATAAACCTTCATTTTTTTTGACGGTATTTTCTGCCAAATGAATATTGAGTTGTTGGGTTTGCAATTCCAACCTATTTTTTAATCCTAAATCTATGGCTTCCTGTAAGGAGAGTTTTAGCGTTTGTTGAGCATTTCCGATAAATATCGTCAATGATAAAGCAAACGTAATAATCTGTTTTATGGCTGAATTCATGATTGAAATTTTACATTCTAAATATTTCTACGGGTTCCAGTTTTGTGATTTTTCGCATGGCAAAAAGGCTACTAATCATGGAAATAAATAAGGTTACGGTTACTAAAAATGTCAGTAAAAGAGGCGTAATATTAATGTCTAATGAGCCAGAAGTGGCTTTTACAAATAATATCAATAAGCCATAAGCGATGATAAATCCTGTGATGGCAACGATAAAGGCTTGCCATAAAATAATCGCTCGAATCACTGAATTTGTGCCACCAATCGCTTTAATTGTACCATAATCTTTAATTCGGTCTTTTACGGATGAAAACATGGTAAGTCCCACAATGGCTAAGCCCGTGATGATTGCAAACATTACCAATAGACCAAATGAGGCGATAATTCCACTTTTAGTAATATAATATTTTAGGCTTGATTGTGTGAAATCTTCGCCTGTCCAAGCCTTAATATTGGGAATTTCTTTGTTGATGGCAGCCACTACTTGTTGGGGCGTATATTGACTTTCCCATTCTACCAAAAATGCCGAAGCTCGGTCGGGAGAAATTTTACAAACTTTCCGAGCGAGTTGAATATTCATGAATGAAAAGGCAACGCCAAGTCCTCTTGCTCCTTTGGTTTGGGTGGCTAAAAAGACCGAATTCCCATTTATTTCAAAGCGTTCCCCCATTTTTACATTGTTCAATACTGCTGCATCGTATTCGTCGGTAGTCACTGCTCCACTTTGTAATAAATCGGTCGTACTACCTTTTGAAACTCGCCAGGGACCTCCTGCAAAAGTCTTTGTATCAACGCCAATGATGTTTATAGCTCCTTTTGTACCATCGCTAAATTTGGCACTTCCTACGGAAACTACCAAAGGACTAACCCGCTTTACACCACTGACCGACATCAATTCTCGGGCAATCCGCATATCAATCAAGGCTAATTCTGTTACTTGCTTTGTTTTACTATTGGTGACCCAAATGTATTTTGAATTATTGCGTGCCAACGAAATACTACTTTCGAGCAGACTGAAGCAAATTCCAATGTTTTGTCCGATTAAAAAAACGGATAAGATGATACCAAACAAAATCCCAAAGGTTTTGGCTTTGTCGTACCAGAGAAAACTGATGGCTACTTGTAACATTTTATGAATGATAGCATTGGTTCAAGAAAACTATTTATTTCTGATTGTCACTTTTTAGCTCAATCAAACAATCTACTCTACTGCCAATTAATGGTTTTTTACCGTTATCCAAACGAATATGAACTTCACGAATACGTCGGTCTTCTTGTTCGGTGCTTTGGTCTTTGAATAATGATTTTGCCTTTAAATATGCGGCGGCAAAACTAACCTTTCCCGATGCTAAAGTGTCACCCGTTGATTGGGAGAACAAATATGCTTTTTGTCCCAACTGAATACGGTCTGCAAATAATTCATCAACTTCTGTTTTGGCGATATAAGACCCAGAAGGGGCAAATTCAGCAATTTGTGTGGCATTGGTTACATATTCACCTGTTTTGATTGGCAAGGAAAGAATCCTGCCAGATAGTGGAGCGGTTACTTTTTTCTGTCTTACAAGGGTTTGATAATAATTAATATCGGCTTTTAATTCTCCCATTTTATTATTTGACTGTTCGAGTGTTGCTTTGGAAGATTCAATTTCTTTTTCTAATTTATCCATCGCTGCTTTACTGTCGTCAAGCACTTGTTTGGTTTGAGCTTTTGCATCGAAAAGTTTTAGATTGCGTTGATAATTTTCCTGAGCATTTCTAAAATTGACCTTTATTGCTTCGAGGTTTGCTTTATTGACTTCAATACTGGATTGTTGGGTAGCAATTTTACTTTGCGACTGCATCAATTGAGCATTTTCGACTGATACCTCAATAGTCAATAAGGGTTGTCCTTGTTGTACTTCCTCGTTTTCGTCCACTAAAACGGCTAAAATTTTACCAGATGTTCCCGCCGTGATATTCATGATTCCAGCTTCGGGTTCAATTTTTGCCACGCCCCAAACACGGTTGTTAGTTGTTTTAGCCTTTTTTAGAGAATCGGCTTGAAAGGCTTCTTGTTTCGCTTTCTCGGCTTCACTTTTTCCGCAAGCCATTAAGAGCGAAGTAATTATTAAAATGTAAATTGTTGACTTTATATTCATTTTGTTATCGTGTCTATTGATTATGAAATTGAACTTGTTTAAAAAAAATCAATGCTCTAAATCTATATTTTTTATGTCTAACATTTTCATGATACCATTCGTTACTTCAACTGCACGGTCGGCGTATTTTGTAAGGCGAGGGTCATGGGTTACAACGGCTACGGCTTTTCCACTATGAGCCAATTCTCTGAGTTCTTGCATGACTGTTACCATGGATTCTTTATCTAAAGATGCCGTAGGTTCATCACAAAGTACAATTTTGGGATTGGTCACTAAAGCACGAGCAATGGCAATCCGCTGTTGTTCTCCACCAGATAATGTTCGAGGTAAATTTTTTCGACGATGGGTCATTTTCACTCTCTCTAAAGCATCGTTAACTTTCTTGGTAATTTCTGAACTGGGCATTTTTTGCATTTTTAGCGGAAATGCCACATTTGCTTCTGCGGTGAGTGGGGCTAATAAATTGAATTGTTGGAAGACGAAACCGATAGTATCCAAGCGAATTTTTGCCATTTGTTCAGAAGAAAGAAGACTAATCTCTTGTCCGTCAATGAATAATTTGCCTTCAGTTGGGTTTATTAAGCACCCGAATAATGAAAGTAACGTTGTTTTTCCTGAGCCAGAAGGACCAATAATGAGTAACAATTCGCCTTCGTTCAACTCCAAAGTAGTTTTATCTAAAGCCGTAATTGTTTGGTCTCCTGTCTTGTAAAGTTTGTTAGCATTCTCTAACCGTGCAATCATTTTATTGCTATTCATACATTTCTCGCCTACTGACTTTGATAATGAAGTTTTTTTGAGTTGAAAATTAGGTCGTTTTTGAATCCTGTTCTTCTCAATGAATTAAATATACAACTATCTAATTGGCAAGTAGTTATATAAAAGTTATAATTTTCCATAAATGATTATAATCATTTATGGAAAAAATATTTCTCCAAATGAAGTGTGGATATTTTCTTGAAAAAACGAAGAAAGTATTAATGAAATGAGCGAACCTGAAATAGGCTGAGTGAATGATTTTTGATTAAAAGCTATTGATTTTTCTCTCGAATTTTCTTCACAATTCTTACCGCTGACATAATGACTACGGCGAAAATAATTAGTCCTAAAATGCCCCAAATCCAATCTACTGAGTTTTTTAGTACTACTAAAAATACGATGGCAAAAAGGAAAATGGTAGCAATTTCGTTGAAGAGTCTTAACTGAAAACCTGTAAATCTAAATTTATCTTGACGTAATTCGGCAATCAGTTTTCTGCAATAAAAATGATAAATTATTAGTCCAACCACAAAGCTCAATTTGATATGTAGCCAACCATGCGCAGCAAAAGAATCCCACCAAGTCCAATAAACCATTGTAATTCCCGAAATAATCGTCAACCACATGGCAGGAACCATGATGGCATTGAATAGTATTTTCTCCATCTTTTTGAATTGTTCTTGAATAATAGAACGTTCCAAATCTGGTTTTTCGTTGGCTTCGGTATGATATACAAAAAGGCGTGGCAAATAGAAAAGACCTGCAAACCAACTGGTTACGAAGATGATATGAATGGCTTTTATGTGTTCGTAAGTCATTTTGAGTTTATAAGTTTATAAGTTTATAAGGAACCTGTTTGAACTTTCTCTTTCGGATAAAACTAAGTCTTTTAGAATCCTTTAAATCAAAATTTTATCACCGTAGCTCTGCTATGCTTCAAAAATTTGGTAGTGTTAAATAAGTAATGCTATGTATTTGTTGTAGTGGCAAATGAAGTATTTTATAGCTCCAATATGGTTTACCAACTTCTTAGAAAAAGACAATGTATCTCTGACAAGCCTACTACATCT
>JAAFIU010000312.1 GCA_013298805.1 Cytophagales bacterium
AATTCAGCCGTAATGTTTACTCTCGAAGCATTTTGATTTAGAAACAACTTTATTTGATTGGGATTAATTTTACGAGTTTCTATCAGATATTTTGAAACCAATAATGCGTCATTATCTGCATATTTCAAATCTTGGATATTTTGATAGTCAGATACACCAATTACAACTGCCCAAGTTTGTCCTTTGTCAATATCAGAGTTGGTTGGTGCTTGTACGCCACGGATTAATTTCTCTTCTTGTGCAAAGACCGAGAAACTAAAAATTAGCAAGAAAAAAAATAGAGATTTTTTCATAGTCTTATAAAATTTAATTCCACAATGTTTGCTGAAATATATCCTCTTTCCCCGACAAATTCAAATGTAATAATTCAGGTTTTTCAGTTCCTTTTTTTACTACGACTATATCAAATACGCCCAATAAACTCGAAATTCTTAACGCTGCCCCAACATCAGCAAATGTTTTGATACTGTATAATTCTTTTTCGGCTTCATTCATTACATAGCCACCTGCCATCATATAGTAGGTGTCTGTTGAACTGTAAGTATTTTGTGGCTGAAATTTTCCAAATTTATTGAAAGAATATACTCCTTTTGAACGGATAGAAAAAGCGGGCTGTTCTTCATTTCGATTGATTTCTATTTTATCTAATCGGCTTGTTATGGCTTTAATGGCAATATTTTCCAATACTTTTGTGTCTAACAATCCCGTTTTTATCGTTACGGTTTTGCTTACTCCCTCATTTGAAAGTGTTAAGGTGATATTGGTATTTGGAGTCATTTTTTCAAATTCAATCAATGCCTCCGAAATATTTTCGATGGATTCATTATTGATTTTTTCAAGGGTAAATCCAATATAATCTGAGAGTATTTTTGTCGCTGGTGAATTCTCTACTAAGGAATAAAGCACGGGTCTTTTATCTATGGTAACGATTGAGGTTTCCTCTTCTAATTCACCAGAAAGCGATATTTTTTCTTGTTTTATACTTTGTGAACGTTGGATTAATTCAATACCAATGAATGCACGAACTACTCGACCATTATTTTCCAAAATATCATTCACAATTTTATCTGCCGTTTGTGCATTTAGGGCGTAGTTTATTTGTGACTGAGCCAAACGTGTATTTTGGTCAACACCTGTTGCTGTGTTGATACCCACTACATTTCCTTTTAAATCAAATAATGGTCCGCCACTATTGCCCCCACTTAGCGTAGCCGACGACTGTAAATAACCCGGTCTATTGCTAATAATTCTGTTTTTAGCACTAATAATTCCATTCATTACGGAGTATGGGTGTCGCCCCAAAGGATTTCCAACGGCAAATACCGTTTCACCTATTCTTGTTTCGGTATTTCTGAATTGTACAGATTTTATGTTGCTCGGACTTTGTTGAATTTCTAATACCGCAATATCATAAAAATTATCTCCTCCGATTAAAGTGGCTTCGTACTGTTGACGGTCGAAAGTGAAAATTTTAATACTGCCTGACTCGGTTGCAGCATTTTCAATGACATGAGCATTCGTGATAACGTATAACTTACCCTTTTTCTGGATAATAAAACCCGAACCACTTGTTTGAACACCTGCCATATTAAGTGCTTTTCGGTAGGCTACTTCCGACACAGAAGCGTCACCTCTTGCACCTAAAATTTGTTTCAAAACTTGTGTTTTATACACTCCAACCGTTACAACAGAAGGTAAAATCCCTTCGAGCATATCAGAGTTTGTTTGTCCAAAACTTGAAAGTTGTAGGACAAATGAAATGGCAATTAAGAGTAAATTTTTCATATAAATATAGGCTCTATTGCGATGAATAGAGCCTTTTTATTAATTTGTAAGTAATTCAAAATTGTTGTAAACTTTTCCTCTATTGGTTACATAAATTCTAAAAGTTGTTGTGATTTTAGGAATAAATGAAACTACACAACCATCGGTTGCATCTTCATCTGCGGTAATTAAATTGCCATATTTATCATGAACATATACATCTAAATCGGTATCTCCATCGCCTTTTACAATAACTGTTCCTTGCTCAAGTCCATAAAATTTGATGTCATAATAAACTTCCGATTTGGCATTTACTCTACCCGTTCCATACTGAGAACCACCGACAGCACCACGAGAAGCCACTGGAATAATAACCTTTTTAGCCATATTTTCAACTGATTTATCCATTGCTTGAGCATCAGCCAAAAGTGTCTTAATATCAACCGTTGCTTTTTTATCAGTTTTGGTAGAAACAATCCCTTTACCTACTACTTTATTTTCAAATTTTAAAGGAGATGTTGGGTTTTTGGAAAGAATTTCGGCAGCACTAACCAAACAAGTTGCACATTTTTGGTCATAACCGTAACGAATTAAATTGATGGCGGTACTAACTGCCAACAAAGATTTAGAAACGGGCTTTGTTGGATTTTTGGTCGGAATTATTGGTTTCTTAGTAGCTTTTTGGGCGTACAAACCAAGGGCGAATAGCCCGCATAAGAAGGAGGAAATGATGATTTTTTTCATGATTTTTAACGTTTTATTTTTTGAATTGACAATGAAATACCAGCCCATCAAAAATGAATTGATGAGAAATTGAGTTTATGTAAAGCACTATTTGGAATCTATGGGGACATAATGATTATGTTTTACGGTTTGAAATATTGAACTTCTTAGCTTATACGTTAATTTTTGGCAGGTGCTATTTTGAAAGTGAAGGATGCCGTGCCACCCATGGTTGGAATGGAAGGTGTACCTGTTCCTCTACTCATGGTACGTGACATCGATCCGTCGGTGAAATCTTTTACCAAGGTTTCTAATGGATTAGTTTCTCCACGTGACCTACTTGTATCTTTTGCAACGGTTTCCCTGTTTCTTATTTCTAAAAAAGAAAAATTATCTTTATTCCCAGACATAATTAATTTGAATTTTTCTACCCCATAAGGAGGAGTAATTTCAGAAATTGGAAAACTTTTCTGTTTGCCTGCATCAATAAAAACATCCTCAAAAGTGTATCCCTTTTTTTCATTTGGATAAAGAACCATTATTTCCCCATTTGGTTGAATATCTAATAGAGTAAAGTAAAAAGATTTTTCACCTGTATTTTTAATTGTTATCCATCCCTGTTGTGAAGTATCGAAAACAGGAAACGTATTTATGGTATCTTGCAAGATTACAGGGGAATACCTCCCATTTGCATCTTGAATCAATTTGGCGGGCTTCATTGTTATTTCGGCTTTATAATCGGGATTATCCATTTCTATCGAACTTAGGATTTTTGCCCTTCCATAGTCAAGAATCCTATCTGTAAGATTTTTTTTGTCATAAACGCCAATGCCTACTTTTGCATAAATCTCTTGACTTGAAACCAGAATGATATTAATATTTTCGTTTTCTTGGGAAATTTCTAAATCAGGTAATTTATCATTAAACTCAATGGCATTACGAGATTTTAGGGTATCAATCAGTCCTGTTTTTAGTTTTTCATCTAAAAACTCCCCAAACTTTACAGCTACCTTATATTTTCCAAACGATTGTTCTGTTTGAAAACCCCAAATTTCGGTATCTCTTTCTGGAAGTTTACCTTCTTCTAACTCAATAATAGACTCAAAAGCATTGGCAGTCACTACTTTTCCTCTTGCCAATGCTTTTGTCGAACTACTACTTTGAGAACCTATCGGTAAAAAATTGAATTTTGCCCCTTCATGAATATTTGCCAAATTTCCACTCATTACTTTGATGATTTGCTTACCATTTTCAAGAAATCTTTTAACCGAAAAATAAGGCTCTTGGGCTACATATTCTCCATTGAAAATCTGATAACCTTTATCTCCTTCTATGGTAGGAGTTTGTCCACTTACTTTATCGTGCATGACATCAAGCACTTTGGCAAATAAGGCTTGATAAGAGGCATCTTTAGGCATTTTTTCAAAAGCTACGGCTACTGCATAAGTTAATGAACCTATTTGACTTCCGTTGTCTAAAACTATTTGCTTATTTACTTGTGCAGCGGATGCTCCCGAAAATAGCACAAATTTGCCGAAACCGCCAACAGGCTTATTAGTTGAAATTGTTTCAATAAAATCAGACGTATTTGGGTTTGTGGGTGTTTTTTTTACAATTACTTTATTAAAAATTAAAGCTGGTTTATCTCCTCTTGAAACACCTGAAGAACTTGGACCTCTCGAAGCTGTACCCGAATGACAAGAATCCAACAATAAAAGGACGTGTCCATTTGCCCCAACTTTTATTTTCAATTGATTAACCCAGCCATTGATTTCATCATCAAGAATGTGCTTTTCACCATGATAGGAAGGGTCTTTCACGTTTGAAGGAGCATCGTAAGGTACAATGGTTTCATCCAACCCGTCCGCAGTTTCATCACCCGATAAATCACTAATTTGTTGTCCATGCCCTGAAAAATGAATTACTATTTTATCCCCAGATTGTGCCAATCTTATTAACTCTTCAATTTTAGCTCTGATTCCTGCTTTTGTTGCGTTTGCATCAGTGATTGTTAAAATATTTGCTTCTAAAAAACCTTGTTTTCTCAGGGTCTCTTTCATCAAAACTAAGTCTGAAAGTGAAGCTAATTCACCCCAACCCGTTCCTTCTTTATAGCGACCAATTGCAATAATTAAGGCTCGCTTTTGATTATTGCCAAGTACCAATGTAGGAGATATTCCCAACAAAATCAGTATCAATATTTTAGAAAGTAATTTCATACTGTTAAATTTTAAGGTAGTGTTAAATAAGTAATGCTATGTATTTGTTGTAGTGGCAAATGAAGTATTTTATAGCTCCAATATGGTTTACCAACTTCTTAGAAAAAGACAATGTATCTCTGACAAGCCTACTACATCTTT
>JAAFIU010000104.1 GCA_013298805.1 Cytophagales bacterium
CTGCTTTGATACGCTCGCAAGCTTCAACTAATTGTTCGTCTGCTGCTGCCGTTGAAATACGAATACAGTTTGGAGCTCCAAAACTTGAACCTGCTACGGTTGCCACAAAAGCACCATCCAACAACCACATTGAGAAATCATCAGAATCTTTAATCAAAGTCGTTCCATCAGATTTTCCGAAATAATAGCTAATATCTGGGAAAGCATAGAATGCTCCATCAGGCATATTTACTTTAAAGCCTGGAATTTCACGCAATAAACCTACTACCAATCCACGACGACGGTTGTAAGCATCTTTCATTTTGTAAGCTTCTTCCAAAGTACCGTTAAAAGCAACTGTTGCGGCTTTTTGAGCGATAGAGTTTGTTCCAGAAGTTACTTGTCCTTGTAATTTTTCAACACCGTCAGCAATCCATTTTGCGGCAGCGATGAAACCAATTCTCCAACCAGTCATAGCGTGTCCTTTTGCCACACCATTTACCGTAATTACTTGGTTTTTGATTTCAGGAATTGAACCAATTGAGAAATGTCCTTCTTCGGTAAAGTTGATGTATTCATAGATTTCATCAGCCATTACAAAGATATTTGGATGTTTTGCCACAATCGCACCAATTGCTCTCAACTCAGCCTCAGTATAAACCGATCCAGTTGGGTTATTTGGCGATGCAAACATAACCAATTTAGTTTTTGGCGTAATAGCTGCTTCAAATTGCTCAGGCGTAACTTTAAAATTATTATCAAAAGCACCATCAACAATTACAGAAACACCTTCTGCCAATTTTACCATTTCTGAATATGAAACCCAGTATGGTGAGAAAATGATAACTTCTTCGCCTGGATTAACCAAAGTAGAAATCACATTTGCCAAAGAGTGTTTTGCACCCGTAGAAACCACGATATTTTCTGGTCCCCACTCAATATTATTGTCACGTTTTAACTTATCGGCAATCGCTTTGCGAAGGTCAGGATAACCAGCTACTGGCGAATACCCGTGAAAACCATCATCAATGGCTTTCTTAGCGGCATCGCAAATGTGCTTTGGGGTTTTGAAATCAGGTTCACCTACTGAAAGGCTAATAACTTTGTGTCCCAGAGCGGCAAGTTCACGGGCTTTTTTCGTCATCCCGAGTGTTGCAGACTCTTCCAGTGCATTAATGCGGTCGGCGAGCGATACTGTTAAACTCATTTTTGTTCAATTGTTTTAATGAAAAAGCTTTTGGACTAATTGTCCTTAAAAATTGTACAAAGTTAGGGCTGATAGATGGGATAGAAAAGAAAAAAAAGCTTTTTATGGGAAACCAGCCCCAGTGGGGCGATAAGTTGGTAGAAAAATAAGACATATTCAGCCGTAAAGCCCCAGCGGGGCGATAAGTTGGTAGTAGTAGTATAAAACAATCATTTCCAAAAGCGTCGTTCAAGCAAGATATTAGTCAAAAATCGTTTTTACTAAATTTTATCAACAGATTAAATATATCGCCCCTATGGGGCTTTCTGGCTACACATTTCTTATTTCCTACCAACCTATCGCCCCGATGGGGCTTTGCGGTGCTAAATATTTTGTAAATTGTGAGTTCATTTTATAATCATAAAAAGATGGCAAATACTTATTCTCAAATTCATATCCAGATTATTTTTGCTGTAAAAGGTCGAGAGCATCTCATTAAGGAAGAAAATCGTGAAGTATTACAAAAATATATAACTGGAATTGTTACGAATAAAAAACAAAAACTATTAGCTATTTATTGTATGCCCGACCATACACATATCTTTATAGGTCTAAAACCTAATATTGCTATATCAGATTTAGTGAGAGACATAAAAGCTAATTCATCTACATTTATTACAGAAAACAACTTTACTAAAAATAAATTTAGTTGGCAAGAAGGCTTCGGTGTGTTTTCTTATGCAAAATCACAAGTTGATGCTGTAGTGAAATATGTTTTAAATCAAGAAGAGCATCATAAAAAACGAACTTTTCGTGAAGAATATCTTGACTTTTTACAGAAATTTGAAATAGAATATGATGAAAAATACTTCTTTGAATGGATAGAATAATCAAAACAACCAATTCATAATTATCGAACCTGTTTAAAATTTCTGTTTTGAGATACAAATCAGTGTATTTTTGAGGTCTTTAAACTAAAATTTTTGAAACATAGCAGAGCTACGTTGATAAAATTTTGGTTTGAAGAATTCTAAAAGACTTGGTTTTAGCCGAAAGAGAAAGTTTAAACAGGTTCATCTAATATTAGCAAATTAAAATCATGCAAACTCTTCTAATCCTCATTTTTGTCATTGGCTACTTAGCAATTGCCTTTGAACATCCCATCAAAATCAACAAAACAGCCACTGCTCTCATTACGGGCGTATTATGCTGGACAGTTTATATTGTCTCAGAACACGAACCAGCTCTTGTGTTGGGTGAATTATCCCATCACTTAGCCAGTGTTTCAGAAATTCTTTTCTTCCTTTTGGGAGCAATGACTATTGTAGAATTAATTGATGCTCATGAAGGTTTTAAGATAATTACCGACCGCATTACGAGTCGTAATCAAGTTACTTTACTATGGCTTATTGCTCTGATTACTTTCTTTTTATCTTCTATTTTAGACAACCTAACTACGGCAATCGTCATGGTTTCGGTTTTACGGAAATTAATTAAAGATGCCGAATCTCGAAAATTATTTGCAGGTGTGGTCATCATTGCAGCAAATGCAGGTGGTGCATGGTCGCCAATTGGAGATGTTACCACTACTATGCTTTGGATTGGTGGGCAAATTACACCAGTCAATATCATCAAAACTTTATTAATTCCAAGCCTAATTTCATTGATAATTCCACTCATTTATTTGACTTTTATAATGAAAAAGTCAGTTCAAAAAGATGAAATAAGTGGTGAGAAAGTTGAAGAAACTGAATATTCCCAAATTCAAAATAGTCATTCAACCATCATGTTGTTGGTAGGTTTAGGAACGCTATTATTCGTACCAATATTCAAAACCATTACGCATCTACCTCCGTACATGGGCATTTTGTTAGGCTTAGGAATAGTTTGGGTAGTTTCAGAAATTTTGCATTCTGAAAAAGACGAAGAAGAACGTCATCCATTCACAGTAGCTCATGCTTTGAGTAAAATCGACACCTCAAGTATTCTGTTTTTCTTAGGAATTTTAGTAGCCATTGGAGCATTAGAATCAACGCATTTATTATCAGGATTGGCTCAGTGGATGGATAAAACCATTGGCAATCAAGATATTATAGTTGTTGTAATCGGCTTGGCATCTGCCATCATTGATAATGTTCCGTTGGTGGCAGCGTCAATGGGAATGTACGATTTAGCACATTTTCCGACAGACTCAAAAATCTGGGAATTTATGGCTTATTGTGCAGGAACGGGCGGAAGTATTCTAATTATTGGTTCGGCGGCGGGTGTTGCCGTGATGGGTATGGAGAAAATTGATTTTATCTGGTATCTCCGTAAAATTTCGTTTACAGCTTTAATCGGATATTTTGCGGGAGTAATTGCCTACTTAGTCATTTATGCCGTATTGCATTAGAAAATAGCGCAGAATAAGTCTGGATGACCCGTCTGAACTTGGATTTTTAGGATTGGCTTGATTTTCAAGATTAAAATCCTAAAAATCCAAGTTCAGACGGGGTAGCCCAGACAAATTATTGCTTTCTAAACATTAATGTTCTATCGGCTTAGTTCATTATGTGGCTTTACAAATTTCCCTAAAATTATGCCAATAATCATAAAAGTTATTGACAGATAGCCCACCCATTCATAATGTAATAATTTCCCATCAGCCGCTTTTTCTACAATCAATCCACCTACAAACGAGGCAGCACCAGAACCCAATTGAAGCATAGAAGAGTTAATACTTGTAAATCCTCCACGCTGTTCATTACTCACCACACCTGACACAATGGCTTGCATCGTGAGAGTACGTCCATTGGCAAATAAAAAGAAGAGTGTGGTTATAAAAAGAATTAATGGCAAACTTGCCCCTGCGTGAAGGTTTGTCATTAAATATACAGGAATCAGAAATAATGTACCACAAGTAGCAAAAATCAAATATTTGCCTTTTTTATCAGCCAATTTCCCTACCACTCTGGCACTTACAATGGTTACAGCTCCACCAATCAAATATATTAAAGACACATTATCAACCGCCATTCCAACATTGATTGTTAAGAAAGGACTTAATGAAGGTATTGTACAAAAATGCCCAAAAATAACAATTACCGACAAACACAATGCTCGTATTTGGTTGGAATCTTTGGCAATATTAGTCAAAACAGCAAATGGACTTGGTTTGGTCAAGGAAGTATTAATATGACCTGTAAGATTGGGCAAATACTTGTAAATCAACACTAAATTCATAAACCCTACCCCAACAATAAAAATAAATGGAACATGCCAACTTATCGTAGATGCTAAATATAAACCCAGTGGAACACCTAAAACAGAAGCAGTAGAGAAAGCAGCCATAATAATTGACAAGCCTTCTGCCCGATGTTCATAACTTGTAATATCGCCAGCAATAGCTATCACCTGAGAACCCAAAATACCTCCGAAAACACCCGCAACTATACGAGCTAACATGAGCATTTCGTAAGTAGGTGCAACGGAACACGCAAATGTTCCAAGCAATAGCCCAATATAAGCAATGGTCAATACATTTTTACGGTCAAACTTATCCACAAAAAAAGCGGCAAAAAATCCACAAACACCCGCACTAATTGAATATGCCGAAACCAAAAAACTATATTCTCGTGCCGTGAGCGTAAAAGCTTTCATAATAATGGGTCCCATAGGCATCATAATCATAAAGTCCATGATGTTGGTAAACTGCACACACGCTAATAAGTAAAGTATAATTTTCTGTTCTTTGGTCATGTTTTTAGTACATGGTGAACGGAAAATGGTGAACTGTTTGGGGAAAATTTCATGTAATTTCTATACAATTATCATAACAAATCCGTTTACCATTTCCCGTTTACCGAAAAATTTATTCTTTTAATAATTTATCAATCAAATTTTCAAATTCTGCTACCCATTCGGTATAATATTTACCTGTTCCAGGCCCAGAAAATCCTGCGTGAGTTTCACGAATTTTACCTTTTTTGTCAATAATAATCGAAGTAGGAAAACCGATAATTTTATTCAGCATCGGTAAACTTTCTGACGCACTTTCAGAGCTATTAACCCCTGCCTGAAGCAAAGGATATTCAATACCAAATCGTGAACGTAACAAATTCATTTTCGACACAAAGAAGTCTTTATCCAAAGTCTTTTCGTAAGCCAAACCAATTACTTCAAAACCTTTTGCTTTATTTTTTTTGTAGAATGGAGCTAAATAATTGGTTTCGTCCATACAGTTTGGACACCACGACCCAAGCACTTGAATTACGACCACTTTTCCTTTAAATCTATCGTCTGAAAGAGAAACCTTCTCTCCTTTTTCATTCGGAAAAGTAAAGTCTAATTTGTCGTAACCTTCTTTCAAATAAGTGATTTTTTTCACATCAGGCAATTCAGCTTTGGCATCTCGTTTGGCTTCAAAGATTTTGTAACCAAACACCCCGTCTTGAAATTTACCTGTGATTTTATCTCCTTCAACTTTCGCTCTCAACAAAAAAGCATGAGAACCGTCAAAAGTGGACATGAATAAACTATCGCCTACCATATTTCCATCCATATAACGATAGTCACCAGTGGTTGTCAAAAAAGAACCCGTCACTACGTTTCCTTTTTGTTGGAAAGTACCCACTGCAAAACTTACTTTTTGCGTCGTTGGATTGGTGAAATTAGTTGACCATTTTCCTTGAATATTTCCCAAAATCGCCATTTTATTGGTTCTGAAACGGTCAAAATACCCAAGTGTCGCATTGAACGGAACTTGGAAGAATGACTTTCTACCTTTATTTTTTCGGTAAACACCTGTCAGCGTTTTATCAGTCATTTTTGCGACTAATTCAGCATCGAAAAGCGAAATTGGAATCGTGATTGAATCTCCAGAGAGGGTAGCTTTATCAGTTTTAAACCTTTCAGCCGCATTTAAAATATAAACTTCGAAGGTATTTTTGGTCTTCTTTTGAATTTCTAAACCAAAAGGGAGTTGTCCATTTTCAACTTGAACAGTAGCACGCCAGCGAGTTGTTTGTGCATGGACGAGAGACTTACTAAAAAAGATTAGCGTTAAAATAACAAAGAGTTTTCTCATAATAATTTGGATGAAGTACAAAGGTATAATTTCTAAAATCAAACATTAGTTCTCAATTTACCTCAAAAACGCTAAAAATAAAAAGAGTCAGAAGTTCTAAGCCTCTGACTCTCTGAAAGATATTTAAACAATTTTACTTTTTCCATTCTAAAGTATTGAGTAATTTGATAACATCTTTTTTCAAATAATCAATTACTGGAGCGAGCGAATCGCTTTTTAATGCTGTATTGAAATACAAAGCTCCTCTCAAATAATGTTTGGTAGAATCGGTAGTATAAAACTGTAAATACGTTGGCACTTCGCCTTCCAATTCCATTAACATTGCTGATTTCCCAGAAGGTGTTTTTAGGACTAAATCTTGAATCGAATACGCTTTCTGACCGTGCTTGGCGGCTAATTTATGAGCGTCATCAATCAATTTTGCTAACTTGTTTTTATCACCTCCCAAGGGTTTATAAGTCAACTGAATCATGGCTTTATATGCGGGATAATACACATACATCCAGTGTGGTTCTGCCCATCTTACCGTGTCAGGTTTCAAAACCGCTTGAGTAGAATACTCAAAACTAAACGGGTGACTTTCCGTCATGGGTTGATACTTGGCAAGGGGCAAATCTATTCGATTATAACCTTTGGGCTTTGGTACAAAATCTCCAGATTCATTTTTTTTTCCACAAGAAAACAAGACAGTTATCAGTAAACAGTAAGCAGTAAACAGTACGCTATTAACATTATACATTTTAGGTTGAATACCGTTTTGAGGAGTTTTTACACTGTTAATTATGAGCTTTGTTTTTTTCTGCATCATCTATATTTCATTTACTGATAACTGTTCACTGATAATTGTTCACTGCTAACTGTTCACTGATAACTGTTTACTGAAATATTAATCTCCTAATAAATTACCTAATCCGCCCAAAACTGAGCCGCTTTCTTTGTTGGAATTTGCACTATAAGGACTTACCGCACGGATTAATTTTGAAATTGGCATCGACTGAATCCAAACTCGTCCTGTACCACGCACAGTTGCCAAGAAAATTCCTTCGCCACCAAAAATCATTGATTTCAAATTCCCTGCTCTTTGAATATCGTAACTCAATGTCTGCTCAAATGCTACGATACACCCTGTGTCGATTCTCAATGTTTCATTATTCAATTGTTTCTCAATAATTGTTCCTCCTGCGTGTACAAATGCGAGTCCATCGCCCTGTAATTTTTCTAAAATAAATCCTTCACCGCCAAAGAAACCCGCTCCAATTTTCTGATTGAAAGTAATAGAAACCTTCGTTCCCAAAGCCGCACACAAGAAACTGTCTTTTTGAGCAATCAGAGTATTTCCAGGCAGAGTAGCTAAGTTAATCGGTACAATAGTTCCTGGATATGGAGCTGAAAAAGCAACTTTACGTTTGCCAACACCACGATTGGTAAAATGCGTCATAAATAACGACTCCCCAGTCAACAAACGAGAACCCGCTTGAAATATTTTACCCATCACCGAGTTATCACCACTTGAACCATCTCCCATTTTGGTTTCAAAAGTAATTCCGTCTTCCATATAGCACATCGAACCTGCTTCGGCAATGACGGTTTCATTTGGGTCAAGTTCAATTTCTACGAGTTGAATATCCTCGCCAATAATTTTGTAATCAATTTCGTGTGAGTTCATATTTTTGGGGTTTAAAATTTATGCCACAAAATAATAAGGACTTATTCATTCAAAAAAACAATAATGGCTAATTGGTTTGGAGAACTATTGAACGGCAAAAATGAATTATACTTTTTCTAATTCATATTGATTTAATGCTCCTTGAACAGTATCATAAAACGCATTTTTGAGTGTTTCTACGTCAGCCTGTGTCATTCCTTTGGTATCAATGGGTTTATGAACAATTGCCCGAAGTGTTTGCGGATAAACGGCAAGCTTATCATCGTGTATAATTTTATAATTATTCAAAAAAGTAATCGGTACAAGTGGTACTTGCTGTTGAATTGCCATTACAAAAGCTCCATCTTTTAAAGGCAAGTGCATTTGTGGAAAATGCTTTGATAGAATTCCTCCTTCTGGAAAAATCATAATGCTCCGTCCATTCTGCAATGCTCTCACAGAACGTGTCATTGAGCTTGCCCTACTATTTTTATCATTTCTATCAACCTGAATATGTAGTTTTGCAAACATATAACCAAATAAAGGCACATTTTTAATCGAAGCCTTACCCACAAAAGCATAATAGTTTTTGATGACCATTCCCATTGACGCAATATCCATGTACGAAAAATGGTTGGCACAAAAAACATAAGATTTTTGAGGGTTAGGTTCAAATTCATATTTGATCTTAATTGGCATACCAATAATTGGAAAATACAATTTCCCCCAAAACCTATTGAGATAATGAGCATAAGGTTTCCATTCGTTCTTTTGAAGAAATATCCAGAACAGCGGAAATAATAATAAGAAAAGGAAAACAAACCAAAAGGTTGCCCAGAGTGTATAGAGGAATATCAGAATACGCATAAGGCAAAGATACTAAGTTTCGGAATTATCGAAAAATAGAAGGAAAATAAAAAGGCTCAACAGCCGCCACTGTTAAGCCCTAAAGGAATACCTGTACAGATATTTGCTATGAATATAGATAGTCTATCCCAAGAATACAAGAGAAAGTACACATTTGCTGAATCTTAATGATGAACAAATTAAATAACATTTCTCAGTTTTATATATTTTAAAACCAATACAATCATCCAGATAATCAAAAAGGTCTTTGAAAATCTTCAAAGACCTTTTTGATTATCATTATATCAATGAAGCTGTTTAAACTTTCCGTTTCTGAGGTGAAAGTATTGTATTTTTGAATTGATTTTTTTAAAATTTGAAGCCCCAGTGGAACTGCATAGCATCGCTACGTTGAGTAAATTTTGGAACAAGCTATTCTAAAAGACTTAGTTTAATCCGAAAGAGAAAGTTTAAACAGTTTCAATATTACATTCCCATCATTTCTTTAAAAGCAACAGAATTTCGGGTTGAAATCTCTAATTCAATACCATTGTTCAAAACCACTTTCATACCACCTTTATAGTAAGATTCTATGTCCTGAATATATTCAGTATTAATAATTTGCTGACGGTTGGCACGGAAGAATATATGGGGGTCTAAACGTTCTTGTATTTTATTTAAAGAACGGTGAATCATTGGGCGACTATTTCCAAAATGGAAACGGCAATAATTCCCAACCGATTCAATCATATATATATCTGTCAAACGCACGAAATAGCATTTCTCTCCATCCTTCAAGAATATACGCTTCTGAGGAGGAAGTCTTCCCTCCGAAACTGCCTCAGTAATACGATGTTGTTGAATATCCGCACGAACCTTTTCAATAGTTCTTGCCAAACGGTCAGGTTTCATCGGTTTCAACAAATAATCCATTGCTTCTGACTCAAATGCTTGAATAGCATATTGATTATAAGCCGTCACAAAAACTACCTTAGGAACATACTCAAGGTCGGTCAACAAATCAAATCCATTTTTCTCTGGCATTTCAATGTCAAGAAAAATCAAATCTGGTTGCAGACGATGAATTTTTTCTAAAGCCTCATCAACATTTTCAGCTTCATCAATAATTTGAATATCAGGATATTCTTGTAGTAAATACTTCAACTCTTGGCGAGCCAACCTCTCGTCATCCACCAAGATGGTTTTAATTTTCTTAGTCATTTGTTTTTCAGGGGACAAGTCTTGATTTTGGCGGTTACCAGCTCGAGGAGAATAGGGTTTTCTATTTGCCATATCTGTGTAACTTAATTTCAAACATTTTTAGTATAAGATTCAATACCGATAAACCAATTTAAAAATAGTATATTATATAATCCCAATTCTATCTGATTTATTGCACGACCAGTATAAATAAATTGAAATGTACCATTTCTCTATAAAATATGACCGCATAAGGTATTCAAACGCTAATATAACAAATTCCGAACCATATTTTGCAAGCTTAATTTATTTAGAGTTATTTTTTTTATTAAATATAAAATAAATTGTTCAATTTGAAAAATGAATTAATATTGACCACTTCTTCGATGATACAAATATTTAGGCGATTGCCACTTCATTTTACATCAATATAAGTCTGCTAAACTTAACCGTATTTAGCTCTGTTGCATCATTAGGTTTTACAATACTTAATGTTTATCATAAATTCTCTGATAAATTTATCAAAACAATAAATACAATATTAATCTTAATTACCATATTTTCAATATATACTGAAAATATATAAAATAAATAAAAGACTCAAAATGAGTCTTCTATTTGATACGTCACAAAGTAAGGATTAATTTAATAATAGTGGTTTTGGCTTATATACTCGTTCCTTTTAGGAAATACCATGCTTATCGGAATAATTTAAAAAAACTGCCCCAAAACCAATTTTCTTCTGCTTTGATAATGGATTCTAAAGATTTATCTGTATTAGAAGCAAACTTTTTAAGATTTTCAACCGTCTCCGCAAATTGCTTAACATCAGGGTCTGTAATATCTGCCTCAATAGTTGAAACTTGCTCTAATGCTCTTAAAATTGGCTCTAACTCACGTTTTTTACGCTCTTTTGCTACTTGCATTCCAATCTTCCAAACATCTTTCTCTGCCTCAAAAAACTCTTTACGTTCTCCTGGTTTCAAGACTTTACGTACAATTCCCCAATCCATCAAGTCTCGCACATTCATATTGACGTTTCCCCTTGAAATCTGCAATGCTTCCATTATATCTTCGGTTGTCATCGCAACTGGTGATACCAGTAATAGTGCATGAACTTGAGCCATTGTGCGACTTACACCCCAACTTGAACCTAAGGTTCCCCATGCCTGGATTAGATGTTGTTTTGCTTCGTCAAGCGTCATAAATTGAGTTTTAAAATTTTATATCTTATCGGCTACTTAATTCTATGAAACAAAAATATAGAATAATACTGAACTTTCAAAATTATCTGAAATTATTTTTATATTAGTTATATCTATAATATTTACTATTATAAGAACAAAATACAAACATCTTTTTTAGGATGGTTATTCTAATATTTTAAAACTGGCATAATCTTTGAAAACTAATTAATATATGATGATTTTGGAATAGAAATAGGAGAACATCAGATTCCTCAAATATCTAAAAGTCAAAGTATTAACTGAAAATAATAATATTTTTTCAAAAACATAAGCGTTAAATCAACATAGTATTAATATTGATAATGTCAACGATTAAAAGCTGAAATTTGGGTTTTGAACTAACTTTTGAGTATTTTTATAGCCAAATGAGTCTAAATAAGGTCAATCGCAAAAAAAGAACACACGATTAATGTATAAATAAAACATATACGCAAATCGCCTAAAATCCTTACTTGAAAATAATGAAAAAAATCTTGTTCATCCTAAGTGTAATAACACTCTCAAGCTGTCAAAAAAATGTGTACCTCACAGGTTCTTTGATGCACCAGCTCCAAGAAAATGAACTCGACTTAACTCGAATTCAATTTTATAATGATAATCCTCTTTATCTGGAACGAGAAGTACCTTCATCTGATGCCAATATAAAATCAGGCAAAGTAATCTTCAAGAACGGACGATACATCAATCGCATTTCTTTAGAGAAAAACACACCTGGTTTATTACAGAAAGAAAGCGGTGGAAAATTATTATTATCATTTGAGAAAAGTAAAGATGATAATGCCCTCTACTTTGGACCAGTAGCAGGAGAAAAGGGTGAATTCTTCTATCAACTCGTTGATTCTAAGGGAAATCCAACCTTTTCGAGATTAGATTATGAAGGCAATAAATACTTAGTAATTTATAAAAAACCAAGAGTACGCATCATGCTCTCAAAAAGTGTATTGAACAATTTGAAAATAAAAGTTCGGAAAATGAAAGGAAATAAAATTAAGTAATTTCCAAACAATAAATTCAGAAAGGGTTAAAAGTGAAAGCTGTAAAGTTTTACTTTTAACCCTTTTTTATTTTTGAATTAAAAATTTAATGAATATTTAATAGTATGCTTGCATAATGATTTTTTATTTTACAACTTTACAATAGTATGCACTGCATAATAATTAACCACAAAATATCCTAAATCACTCAATTTTAATGAAACCCATGAAAGCAGACAAAACCGTAGATTATCATATAAAATCTGGCTGGCACGCCATCAGCAGAATGTATAACCTATATGCCGCTCCATTTGATATGACAATGGCAATTGGGTACGTTTTACTAAATATCGACAGAAAGGGAACTCCAGCCACCAAAATTGCACCTGCTTTGGGTTTGGAAGCACGTAGTTTAACTCGAATGTTAAAATCTTTAGAAGACAAAAAATGGATTCGTCGAGAAACTGATGAAGACGACCGCCGAGTGGTAAAGGTTTATTTAACCGAAGAAGGAAAACGCAAACGTGACCTTGCTCGTGAAGGTGTAATTCTTTTCAATAATGCAGTTTACGAAAAAATTGGTGAAGAAAATCTCAATACTTTTTTTGAAGTAATGAAAAAAATCAATGAAGTTGTCTATAATGATACCGCCAATTACAGAGCTGAAAATTTAGTAGAAACCAACATTGACGATGAAATGAATTGAGTTTTCAAAATTTGAAAATATTTTAAATATTATGCTTGCATAACATTTTTTTTATTTATTATCTTTACGAAAAATTAGTATGCAAGCATACCAATTTAAACATTCCAAGTACCAAATATCAATCCCAAAAATATGACACTCACAGCTAACAAAGCATCTATCAAAGGAGGCGAGTTTTTAATCAAAGATATTGACGCTTCACAGGTTTTTATTCCTGAAGAATTTACCGAAGAGCAACAAATGATTGCTCAAACTTGTATCGACTTTCTTCGTACAGAAGTTCATCCTCGTTTAGATGAAGTTGATTATGCCAAAAATACGGATTTGATGGTAGAATTGATGGATAAAGCAGGTGAGTTAGGTTTATTAGGAACGGCTATTCCAGAAGAATACGGCGGCTTTGGTATGAATTTCAATACTTCCATGTTGGTAGCAGAAGCTTGCGGTGGTGGACATTCTTTTTCGGTAGCACTTTCGGCTCATACGGGAATTGGGACATTACCAATTTTATATTACGGAAACGAAGAACAAAAAGCAAAATATTTGCCAAAATTAGCTTCTGGAGAATGGAAAGCAGCTTATTGCTTGACTGAACCAGATTCAGGTTCTGATGCAAACTCAGGAAAAACAAAAGCGGTTTTATCCGAAGATGGTAAGAATTTTATCATCAACGGGCAAAAAATGTGGATTACCAACGGTGGTTTTGCTGATTTATTTATTGTATTCGCCAAAATTGATTCGGATAAATCGTTAACTGCATTTATTGTGGAAAAAGATTTCGGCGGAATTACGATGAACGAAGAAGAACGTAAAATGGGTATTAAAGGCTCATCAACTCGTCAGGTTTTCTTCAATGACTGTGTTGTACCAGTTGAAAATCAATTATTTACCCGTGAAGGAGGATTTAAAATTGCGGTAAATATCTTAAATATTGGTCGTATCAAATTGGCTTCGGCAGTCTTAGGAGCATCGAAAGGTGTAATTTCTACGGCAGTAAATTATGCCAATGAGCGTAAACAATTTGGAACTTCAATCAGTAATTTCGGAGCAATCAAACATAAGATTGCCGAAATGACCGTTAAAGTATTTGCTTCAGAATCAGCCTGTTATCGTGCAGGACAAAACATTGATGATGCCATTGAAGATTTATTGGCAGACGGAATGGATTCTGCTCAGGCAAAATTGAAAGGCGTTGAGCAATTTGCCATTGAATGTGCAATGTTGAAAGTGCATGGTTCAGAAGTTTTGGATTATGTGGTAGATGAAGGCGTACAAATTTATGGTGGAATGGGCTTTTCTGCCGAAG